>JALOOB010000003.1 GCA_025454635.1 Anaerolineae bacterium | reverse complement strand
CCGCGTGCCTGCGCGAACGCGCGGCCCGCAGTGGGGCCGGAGTAGGTGTAGCCGGCGTGGGGCGCGACGAGGCCGAAGATGCGACCGGCTGACCGGCGCGGGGGAGCGGCGTCGAGATAGCGTTCGATGTCGCGGCGGAGCGCGGCCGAGTTGCCGGGATACCAATGGCCGGCAATGGCAGACGGGCGGACGCGGTCAGTGTGTTCCGGCATCTTCGCGCTCCTCCTGCCCTCCCCTAGAAGCCGAGCATGTCGGGCGTCACCCAATCCCAGCGCTGATTGCCGAGCACCACCAGCGCGCCAAGGAGGATGATCGCGGCCCAGATCACCAGGATGCGCATCCCGGTCGAGCGCTGGTCGATCAACTGGCGAACTGCGCCGAGCTCGCCTTCGGCGTAGCCGACGCGGAGGCTGGGCGCGAGAAAGTAACCCAGGGCGAAGCCGGCGACTAACCCGCCAAGGTGCGCGATGTTGTTGATGTTGGGGATGGTGAAGCCGAAGACGAGGTTGATGGCGAGCAGGACGGCGAGGTTGCCCAGGCGCTGGCGGCCGAACTGGCCGAAGAGGCGGCGATTGCGCACGTAGAAGGCCGCTTCGGCGCCGATCAGGCCGAAGATGGCGCCGGATGCGCCGACCGATGGGACCGGGTCGCCCAGGACGTACCAGGCGACGCTGCCGCCGAGGCCGGCGACGAGATAGATGACGAGAAACCACCAGTGGCCGTAGAAGGCTTCGACGTCGCGGCCGAGGACGAAGAGCGCGTAGGCGTTGAACAGGAGGTGCGTCAGGCCCGCGTGCAGGAACACAGAGGTTAACAACCGCCAGTACTCACCGACGGCGACGTAGGGGTTCGACTGGGCGCCGAACTCGAACAGGCTGCGCCGGCCGGAGGTCTGCGCGAGCAGAAAGTCGACGGCGAAGATGACGACGATGACGCCGAGCAGGATGTAGGTGACGATGGGCCGGGCGCGCGGGATGCGCAGGCCGATCGACTGCTGCGCGGGCGCGGGACCGGGTTCGGAGTAGTTGGTGTCTGGTTCGCGAAGTGTCATAGCTGCACCGGCCGCCAATCTATACGGCTTCTCTCTGCCTGGACGATGGCGATCACGCGGTCGACGGTTTCGTCCAGCGCGCACTCGCGGTTGATGATGCGGTATTTGAATTCAGACGCGCGGCGCAACTCGCCGCGGGCGGTTTCGATGCGTTTCTCCAACTGCGCGGGGTCCTCGGTTCTACGCCGCCGCAACCGCTCGATCAGAGCGTCCTCGGATTCCGCGGTCAGGAAGATGGTCACTGCGTCGGGCACGAGATTTCGAATGGTCGCGGCACCCTGCACGTCGATCCGGAGCATGACGTCCTGTCCGCTGGCGAGGGCCGCGCGCACGCCGGCCTTGGGGATGCCTTTGTACTGGCCGTACACGAGCGCGTGCTCAAGCAGTTCGCCGCGTTCGATCAGGTCGGTGAAGGTGGCCGGCGAGACGAAGTGGTAGTCGACACCGTCGATCTCGCCGGGGCGCCGGGGCCGGGTGGTGGCAGTCACCACGAAGAAGCATGAATAGCCGCGCTCCTTCATGCGCTGAATGGTGGCGTCTTTGCCGACGCCAGACGGCCCGGACAGCACGACCAACAGCGGTCGCGGCTGGTGGAGCGAGGCGTACCAGTCCCGCGAAAGCTGTTCGAGGCCGGCGTCGTGATGTTCATGACTCATGCAAAGCACCGCCCACTGTTGAGAGATCAGACGTTCACCACGAAGGATCGAAAAAGCCAAGTTACATTAAGGGCCAAAAGCACTTCACGAACCCTTGCGTCTTCGAGTCCCACGCCATCCGAGTTGGCGGGTGGTTATGTGCCGACTGTAGATATGCGCTATAATTTTGCCATGCCTATCTACGAATACGCGTGTCATGATTGCAAGCGACGGGTCAGCCTGCTGTGGCGCTCCTTCGCAGATGCGCAGGAGCGCGAAGCGGTCTGCCCGCGCTGCGGCGGAACGAACCTGACGCGGCTGATGTCACGCGTCGCGGTGGTGCGCTCCGAATCGAGCCGGCTCGACTCTGCGTCGGACGACTTCTCGCCCGACGGGATGCCCGACATCGACGAGAATGACCCGAAGGCGCTTGCGCGATTCATGCGCAAGATGGCCGACGAGACGGGCGAAGATCTCGGCGACGACTTCGAGGAAGTGGTCGGCCGGTTGGAAGCCGGGGAAGACCCGGAGAGCATCGAACAGTCGATGCCCGAATTTGGTTCTTCTCCCTCGAGCGACGATTTCGGCGTGATGTGAGACGGATTGAAGATTGAAAATTGAAAATGGCAGATTCTTTAATTTTCAATCAATCTCGAGTCTGCAATCTGCAATCTTCAATCTGCGATCTACAACTGGATAAACTGCTCGACGTTGAGCACGAAGACGACCGCGCCGCCGACGCTGACCTCGATGGGCTCGGCCATTTCCAGGCCGGGGCCTTCGAGGGTGGGGAGCGGCGACACCCACTGGGTGCGGCGGCGGCACACCTGCTTCAGGATCTCCACCGCCTGACTTAGCCTCTGTTCGTCTGTGCCGAGGAACATGGTGGTGTTGCCCTCGCGCAGGAAGCCACCCGTGGTGCTGATGACCGTGGCGCGAAAGCCGGCCTTCGTTAGACGGTCGAGAACGTCGCGTGAGTCGTCGCTGCTGACGATTGCCATGATTAGCTTCATTGGTTGGCGCCTCCGTGGGGTGACGTGGCGACGGAGGTATCTGCTGCCCCTGTCGCCGGAACGCTAAGGAAGAAGCTGTTTGAAAACACGTTCGCCCGATGCGCCGCCCGGAGCAGTACCCCGCGCCACGCATGGCGCTCGATTCATCCCCGGTGCGGTTGGCGCAAGACAGACGCCCTTTTCAAACAGTCTCTAAGGAAGAAGCTGTTGGACCCGCGCCCTGATCGCGGCCTGCGCCTGCTCCACCGACTGCCTCGCATCCACCACCCACCACCGCTCGCTCTCAACGCGCGCCAGCTCCAGATAGCCTGCGCGCACCCGCTCGTGAAACTCCAATTCCTCCCGCTCGATCCGGTTCCAATCGTCCGACCCTTCGCTCGCGGTCGCGCGTTTGCGCTGCAACCCGTCGAGCACCGGCAAGTCCAGGCATATGGTGAGGTCCGGCTTGAGGTTGCCGGTCGCGAAGGCGGTAATCATACGCAGCGCATCCAGGTCCAAACGCCGGCCATAGCCCTGGTAGGCGAGGGTGGAATCGGCGTAGCGATCGGAGAGGACGACGCCGCCGCGCGCCAGGTGCGGGCGGATGACCTCACCGACATGCTGCGCCCGCGCGGCCGAGTAGAGCAAAATCTCGGCCTCCGGCTGCATTTCGACGTGTTCCGGGTTGAGCACGAGCGCGCGCACGGCATCGCCGATGCGCGTGCCGCCGGGCTCGCGGGTGGTCAGCACGGCGCAACCTTGCTCGCGCAACCAGCCGGCCAGCAGTCGAATCTGCGTCGACTTACCCCCGCCTTCGGGACCCTCAAAGGTAACGAACAAAGGAAGCTCCTGGACGATTGAAGATTGGACATACCTGGCATCTGCGATTGGGTATCTTCAATCTTCAATTCTCAATCCTTAATCTTCAACCCTGGAAGATGCGCACCCGGCGCCGCGGCTCAGAGCCGTAGCTGTGCGAGACGAGATTGGCAGAGCGCGCCATCTCGTGCTGCATGCGACGAACGTCGGGGCCGGCGGGCGGGAGTTCCTCCGAACTGGACCCGCTCAACACGCGCCGGATGGCTTCCTGCGTCTCCTGCACCGCCTTCTCCATCGGGTCCTCGTAAATGACGGGCACGTTGAAGATGTCCCCGAGGATGGCCTCCATCTGGTTGATCGTATTTGAACGCAGCACGTACACGGGGATGCGACGACGCTCGGCCTCCGTGATCGGCTGCGGATGCTTGCGGTAGTAGTTCTTCAACGTGACGACCGCGTTGGCGTGTTCGAGGTCGTCGACCACGCTGACAGGGACGCCGAGGTTCTGCGACGCCTGGATGAGACGGCCGCGGCCGCTCCCGGAAGCCGCCGCGGCGCGGGCGATCTTCGAAGGAGAGCGACTCGGCGTGCTTCTCGAAGGGGAGGCGGCCCATGCCGCCGCCGTTGCCGGCCGAGCGCGGCTCAGGCGCCGGCGCGGGCGCCTTCTCGATGCGCAACTGCCCGCCGTCGTCGACGTAGCGGATCTCGGGCTGAGGCGTGCGGCCGCGCAGGAGCGCGTCGACCGCGGCGGCGACGCTGTGGTGGACGGCCATGCGCTGGCGGTCCTGGAGCTCGATGAGCACGTCGAAAGTGGGCGGCGCGCGACGTTCGAGCACGGCCTTCTGCGTGCCGCGACGCCGGGCCTCTTCGTCGCTCAGCGTGACGCTTTCGATGCCCCCGACGAGATCGGACAGGGTCGGATTGATCAGCAGGTTCTCAAGACTGTTGCCGTGCGCGGTGCCCACGAGCTGCACGCCGCGCTCCGCGATGGTGCGCGCGGCGGCGGGCGATGGTGCGCGCGGCGGCGGCTTCCTGCTCGCGGCCGATCTCGTCGATGACGATGGTCTGCGGCATGTGGTTTTCGACGGCCTCGATCATGACTTCGTGCTGGAGCGCCGGATCAGCGACCTGCATACGCCGCGCGCGGCCGATGGCCGGGTGCGGGATGTCGCCGTCGCCGCCGATTTCGTTGGAGGTGTCGACCACGACGACGCGGCGCTTCTCGCTCAGGATGCGCGCGGCCTCGCGGAGGAGGGTCGTCTTGCCGACGCCGGGCCGGCCGAGCAGAAGGATGCTCTGGCCGGACTTGATGATGTCCTCGACGATATCGATGACGCCGTACACGGCGCGACCGACGCGACACGTAAGGCCAATCACCTTGCCCTGGCGGTTGCGGATAGCAGAGATGCGGTGGAGCGTGCGCTCGATGCCTGCGCGGTTGTCGCCCGTGAACTCGCTGATGCGCGAGATAACGTAATCGAGATCCTCCTGGGTGACTTCGCGCTCGCTCAGCGTTAGTTCGTGATCGACAAACCGGGCTTCAGGCACGCGACCCAGATCCATAACGATTTCGAGCAGGTTGTCGCCCTGGTTTGCGGCGCGCAGGGCCCTTTCGACCTGCGGCGGCAGCACTTGCAGCAGAGCATCGAGATCGTCGGTTATCTTTCGTTGTTCCATACTTCTCTCAAAATCCTTCAATCAATTCCGACTGTTTTGTGGCGGGCCATTTCGGGCGCGCCCTGGTGCGCCACGGCGGCCTGCCGCGCGAGCGCGGGGAGCGGCTCGGCCGCCCGCACGACCGCGGCGGTGTGCTTGACAAACCGGGCGCGCTCCGCAAACGGCGCAAATCCAAACCCAATCAGCGACGCGCTGAGATTCATGTCATATTCCCGGACCGTGACGTACACCGGCAGCCGGCGGCGGTCGGTTACGGAACGACCGGTCTCGAGGCGCCGCAATCCCTGCGCAATAAGCAAACGCACCTCGCGGGCAGAAAGTTCACCCGCGCCGAGCACGCGCAGCCAGTGTCCGGCGCGGCCGCGATGCGTCTGCACGGCGCCGCGCACTTCGCCGGCCGGCTCCCAGACGAAGCCCTCCCACTCGTGCGGCTCCCACCAGGAGAGGATCGGAGTGCCGACTTCGCCATCGAGCGCGCCTTCAGCCTGCTGGACGAGCCGCGGGGCGCCGCGAGCGTATAATCGCTGGAGCGACCAGCTGTCGCGCGGGTGCTGCGGGCGAAGTCCGATCAGCGTCTCGGCGGTGGAAGGGGTTTCGGCCAGCCGGTACAATGTCTCACGGGCATATAGACAGAAACCAGCCTGTCGCAGGCTGGTTTGCTCGAAACAACCTTCGGGTGCGCTCGCGTAAATGCGCTGCAGGCCATGTGTTGCGGCAGCCAGGGAACAATGGGATAGCAAACGGCTCCAGACCGTTTCGGCCGGACCGCCGGGAGTCGCGGCCAACAGGGCAGGAGCGATATGAAATAAGTCGGCTTCGGGCCGGCTTGCGCGCTTCATCAGTTGCGCAAAGCCCTGCAGTGGTTGCCCCTGCCACTTCTCGTCGAGAACGAAGGTTGCGACCCCGACGCCGGCCCACGGCCACGGCGCGGTGAGCGCGGTCCAAAGCGGCTCGTGCGGATGGGTCAACATGTGCTCGACGGCCAGTGTCATGCCCGTATGCTGCAAGCGCCGCACCAGCCAGATATCCTGCAGACCGAACGGTCGAATCACCTGGTTCATCTTTCCTGCGCCCCGGCTAAAACACCCGTTCAAGGCGCAGCCGCTTCGCCAATACTTGACGGCATTCTACCACAGGGAGGTCGGAAGACAAGTGATTGTCGCTACATGGGTGCGGTTCAGGTTGGGGGCGTCCTTCGACTGCGCTCCCTTTGGTCGCTCCGCTCAGGATGCCTGGGCTCTGCATGCGGGCGCTGCGGTCAGGATGTCTGCGCTCTCCTTCGGTCGCTGCGGTCCGGGTGCCTGGGCACGGGGCGACGGCGCCGGACAAAGAAGACCCCCGGCCGCGGCCGGGGGTCAAGAGGTCTGTCGAGAGGCTCCGCTGACGCGGCGCCTGCTCGCTCTCGCAGGCGCCAAGACCTGCTGGCTTACACGACCGTTAGGCCGGCATGACCGATACTGCCTGGGGTCCCTTCGGCGTATCTTCGACGATAAACCGAACCCGTTCGCCTGCATCGAGGTTCCGGAAGCCTTCGCCAAGGATGTTGGAGTAGTGAACAAAGACGTCCTTATCTCCACCATCGGGCGAAATGAAGCCATAGCCCTTGCTCCGGCTGAACCACTTGACGATGCCCGTGCTCTCCATTAGAAAGTGCCTCCTTGGAGTCTTAGGAAAAACTAGCCGGGCCATCAGCAGCGACTAGACGGGCCGTTAAGAAAACAATCACCGGGCGATGGTGCGCACCGGTGACTGGTGTCCTTACCGCTCCCTGACAGGCTGCCGAATAACCCCTCACGGCGGCCTCATTGTACACGTTTCAGGATGCGGTGTCAAATCAGAATGCGTGGCTTATCTGACTACACGCAGGGAAAATGATTTTGCGAGCTAGTTGGGCAACAAAGTTCCGCTGAAACCGAACTGCGCGGACTCGGGCCATTCCTTGCTGCCGGACATCCAGGAGAGCAGGGCGTTCTCGCGGCTCAGGAGCGCGAGTTCGCGGCGGAGCATCTGGCTGACCGATTGGGAGCCGAGCAACTCCTGCTTTTCGCGATTGTCGATCTGCATGGTGATGGCCGCGAGATAGCCGATCTGCTGCGCGGCCGTCGGGGTCTCGTCGATCTGAATCTGGAGGCCGGCCGCGTCGGAGATGAGTTCGATGTAGCGGTCGACCTGTTCCCGCACGCGGACGCCGGCGGCCTGGACGGCCGCGTCGTCTTCGGGATCGGCCATCGGCAGCGATATCACTTCCCCGCGCAGGTAGGGCTGATCGTGGAGCAGTTTGCGAATGCGGAACCGCTCGACGCCGACGGTGACAATGTTCATCGATCCGTTTGTCAGATGCGTGCTCTCAATGATGCGCGCAACGGTGCCGACGCTGTAAGGCTCCGCATCGTCACCGTCGAAGGTGGCGACCTCCTGCCCGCGCTTGATCAGCACGACCCCGAACGGCACGTCCTCCGCCAGGCAGCGGCGGACCATGAGGCGGTAGCGTTCCTCGAATATATGCAACGGCAGCACCTGTCCGGGGAACAGCACGGTGTTCAGCGGAAAGAGCGGGAGCTCAATTGCATCGATCATCTCGTCCATCGGATTACCTCTATGCCCTCCAAACGGAGGCGCATCTCCGTTTGTTCCTTGGCTATTCTATCCTAAGAAAACGGGGGAGCAGTAACAGCGACTGCTCCCCCGTATGGTCCGTTGTGTCGCAGTTCCGTTAGTACAGGACACCTGCGGCCAAACGCAGACCCTGCACGTCGCGCAGCTCGATCTTACGGTAGCCGAGTTCCACGAGGCCCTCGTCCTTGAAGCTGCGGAGAATCGCGCTGATTGTTTCGCGATAGGTGCCGAGCATATCGGCAAGCGCTTGATGGCTTGTGCCGCGGATGGCTCGTCCGCCGTTGGCCAGTTCGAGCAGGAGGCCGGCCAGTCGCTCCGGCAGCCGCTTGTAGGCCACTTCTTCCATGCGATTCTCGACCTGAGCGAGTCGCAGCCCAACCGTTTGCAGCAGCCCCCAACTCAGGACGGGATACCGCAGCGCCAGGCTTTGCGCCTGGGGCTGGGGCACAGCCCAAAGGATGCAGTCGGTGAGCGCGACTGCCTTCACGCAAGGATCGACCGCGCCAAGGAGCGCGCCTTCACCGAACATGGAGCCGGGCCCGAGCGTCGCGATCGCCAGCCTGCGACCGTTTGGCCCTTCCCGGATCAACTGCACGCGACCCTTCATCAAGGTGTAAAGGTTAAAGCCCAGCTGCTCTGGGTCCGCAACAATCTGTCCCGCTCGAAACGACTGCGCCGAAATCGCCTGTTTGAATTCCGGATCATCCTCCCGAAGTTCGATCAATATCTCCGGCAGCGACCTCTGCTTCCCCCGATGCACCATTTTGTCTTCCTCCCTTTCCTCTGCCTAAGCCTATATTCGATACGTCCACCTATACAAGTGTAAGGAACTATACTACAGCCGCCCGCAGGTGTCAACGCTTTGTAGAAGCTCTTAATGTAACCTTAAGGGTTATCAGTTAGCGAGCGCTTCATGCGCAGGATGGAGCCGCTGTGCTGGGAAGGCCATTCAGATATCAGGTTGGTGATATGGCTGACGGCCGAGCGCGCGCTTTCACCGAGGAAGACGCCTGGCACCCGCGTTTTGAGCTCCGGTTGAGCGTTGAAGATGCGACCGCCGAACGCAAACAGCGGGCGGGGCGCGGGCATGGCCTGGACTGCGCTCCCAATAGCGATCAGGCCGGCGACCGTTTCGGCGGTTGCGGCGGACATGATGACCATGGCAGGCTTCAAGCGCTCCATTTCTTCGACGAACTGCTCCACGGGCACGTTCTGCCCCAGGTAGATCGTGTTAATACTACGCCGCCGCAGCATCAAATAGATCATCAGGAGGCCCAATTCGTGCCAATCGCCGGGAGCGCACCCCAGGATCACGAGCGGGCCGGCAGTGGACTGAGGCGCGGCGTTGATGATGGAGTCGATCTTGCGCCGCAGGTAGTTGCTGGCAAAGTGCTCAGTGGCCGTCGTGGTGCGGCCTTCGTGCCACATGTCGCCGATCTGCGCCATGGCGGGCGCAAGGACGGATTCGGTGACGCTCTCGAGACCGTAGATGGCGAAAGCCTCCTCGAGCATCTGGTCGGCCGTCGATTCGTCATAACGCAACAATGCGTTGAGAAGCGCGTCGCGGGTTGCGCGGGGGCCGTTGCCGACCTCGACGCGACGCGGGTCGCTTTGCGGGCTGCGCTCGCCGGGCCGCGCCTGGGAAAGCAGCTGGATGGCCTGGCTGATGTTCATGCCTTCATCCACCCGCGCCTTCAGCCAGCGCAACACCGCAATGTCACGCGCCGAATACAGGCGGTAACCGCTTTCGGTCCGGCCAGGGGAGAGCGCGCCGTAACGTCGCTCCCAGGCGCGAAGCGTGGCGGCCGGGAGGCCCGTCGCCTCGACCACGGCCTTGATGTTGTAGATCGGCTGGCCGTCCAAATCCTGATAAAACTCTAGTGCCACTGCTTGACTCATTTCATTTACCCCGCACTTACTTCGCGCCGTCGTTCAATTAGTTTTATCTTCATGAATGACTATAACACACTCCTCACTCTTTGTCAAGAGTTTGTTTAAAGTTCGCAGCAATGTCGAGAGGAAAAAGAAGCCTGCGGCGTCTGGGGGGCGCGCAGGCAAGAGGGACGGGCTAGAAAAGGGTCAGGCGAGCGCGGAGACGAGCTCGCGCGCCGAGGCTACCACTTCTGCGCCGGCGAAATGCTCGCGAAATTCGGGGTGCGCGCCGAACACGCGACCGCCGAGGATGAGGCGGGGGCGACCGTCGCCGAGGTCGCGAAGGGCGCGGTGCACCTCGACCAACTCGCCGGCGCTGTCGCGGGTGGAGGCCGATAGGCAGACCATGTCCGGCTTGAGCTTGCGGACCTCGCGCAGAAGGTGATCGCCCGGCACGTTCTGGCCCAGATAGATGACGCGCCAGCCATGCCGGCGAAGCGCCATCGACACGAGAAGGATGCCCACGTCGTGCCATTCGGCCGGCGCGGAACCGGTGATGGCGAGCGGACCGACGAGAGGCTGCGGGTAGGCGTGGAAGAGCGCGGTCAGGCGACGGCGCAGGAAGGCTGTGGCAAAGTGCTCCTGCACAACGGTTGCCTCGCCGCGATGCCACCGCTCGCCGATTTCGACGAGGGTCGGCGCGACGATCTCCTCCGCCACCACGTCGACGGGATAGAGCGCGAAGGCTTCACCCAGGATGTTTTCGGCCTGCGGCTCCTGAAAAGCGAGGAGCGTCTCGACCAACTCCTCGACGATGGTTTCCGCGCCACGAGCATTTTCGGACGCAGGGTAACTGCGCGATCGATCCAGCTCGAGCTCGGGCTCCTCGCCGGCCTGGTGGCGGATTTCGAGGAGCGCGACGGCCCGGCTGATCGAGACTCCGGCATCAACCTGGTTTTTCAGCCAGCGCAGCGTGGAGATGTCGCGCTCGGAGTAAAGGCGATAGCCGCCGTCGCTCCGCCCCGGAGACAGGACGCCGTAGCGGCGTTCCCAGGCGCGCAATGTGGCAGGCGCGATACCCGTTTCCTGCACGACCGTTTTGATCGTGTAGACGGGTGTATCGTCCAAGCCGTTGAAACGCGGTTCCTCAGCCATGGTGGGTTATTCCGATCGATGCGCTCTAGGCGAGCGCGGCTTCCTCCAACCCGGCGACGATCTTCTCGGCGGCCGCGACCAGAGCGGGCGCCTGGTCGAACACGGCGATGCCGCCCTGATCGGCCGCGACCGCGTCTGCCGAGAACGGCAACGCGCCGAGCACCGGCAATCCGCCGGCATGAGAGCGGATGAACTCCTCGTCCTGCGGGCCGCGCACCTTGTTGGCGACGAGGAAGATGCGGGACACACCGATCTCGGACGCCAGATAGCGGATTTGCTCCGCGGTGCCCAGGCTACGCAGGCCGGGTTCGACAACGATGATGAACGCATCGACCGCGCCCGCAGTTCCGCGGCCGAGGTGCTCGATGCCTGCTTCCATGTCGAGGATCAAGGTTTGATCCTTGCGGAGCAGGAGATGGGTGACGAGCGCTTTCAGCAGCGCGTTTTCGGGGCAGAGGCAGCCTGCGCCGCCGGTGCGGACGGTGCCGAGACGCAGCAGCCGCACGCCGCGATGCGTAAAGCTGAGGTTCTCCGGTATGTCGTCGACTTTGGGATTCAATTTGAACCAACCGCCGACCGTGCCCTTTTGGGCGCCGGTCCGCTCGTAGATCAAATCTTCCATGTCGGCGATCGGCTTGAGCGCCGCGTCCATCTGGGCAGACAGTCCAAACGCGAGCCCGAGGTTGCCGGCCGGGTCCGCGTCGATAGCGATGACGTCGTGTCCGCGTTCTTTGTACACATGCGACAGCAAGGCAGTGAGCGTCGTCTTTCCGACCCCTCCCTTACCAGTGACCGCGATCTTCGGCATTGATTCTTCCTTGACTCTTTGAAATAGCTGCCGTCCAAAAGAAAACCGGCATATTGTACAATACACGTCGAACGTTACCAAGCCAAGAGTGGCCCGAACGGGACACTCGGATGAACAAAGATAGCACACGGAGGGCTGCGGGCACAGGCAGCAAACATACATTCGCGCAATGGGTGGAGAAAAGCGACGAGCGGGACGTGTTTTTGGCGCGTTAACGCAATCCAAACAAACATTGTACATAGTGCTACTGAAGGCAAAGGCCAGACATTCGTTAATGCAATTAGCCGACGGGTAAGACGATTGTCATAGAAGGAAAAGGCGGAGGTTAAGGTGTTTGGTGGACTTGGTTTGTACCTGGTGTTTGCCCTGCCGGCGTTGATTCTCGGGCTGTGGGCCCAGTGGAAGACGCAACGGGCGTTCAGGCAGAACGCGGAAATCAGAACGGCACGGGGTTTGACGGGCGCGCAAGTGGCGCGTTCGGTGCTTGATGGGAACGGGTTGACGGAAGTCCGCGTCGAGCGGGTTGACGGTTTCCTCAGCGATCACTATGACCCGCGCGGGCGCGTGCTCCGGCTGAGCCCGGATGTATATGATGGACAGTCGCTGTCGGCGGCGGGCGTCGCGGCGCACGAGGCCGGCCACGCGCTCCAACATGCGCAGGGTTACGGGTTCCTGGCGCTGCGCAGCGCGATGGTTCCGACGGTGCAAATCGGCAGTTGGATCGGCCCGGTCATCTTCATGGTGGGGCTATTCATGGCGGGGACGTTCGGCACAACGCTGGCGTGGTTGGGCGTGGCGCTCTTCGCGGCGGTGGCGATCTTTGCGCTCGTGACGCTGCCGGTGGAGTTCGACGCAACACGACGCGCGAAGCAACAGCTTGTCAGCAGCAGCATCATCGTCGGCAACGAGATGCGCGGCGTCAATGCTGTGCTGGATGCGGCGGCGATGACGTATGTGGCCGCCGCGGTGCAGGCCATTTCGACCTTGCTCTATTACGTCTTCTTGCTAATGGGGCGCAGCGAAGAGTAAAATTGAGCAGGCAGACATGGCCTGACCCCATCGGAAGATGTTTTGAAGGGATCGGCGCGCTAACCTGCCGGTCCTTTCTTTGTTCCGCCAATGCGGAGAAATGGACGCTCCTGTGATAAGCACCCCAACCCAATCCGCGCCAGCCCCGGACGCTGGGGCATTAGAGTGGCACTTCGCCGACTCTAATAAAGTGACGGCCGAACTGGAGGTCAAGGCGACCGAAGGGCTGACCAGCGCGGAGGCGCAGTCGCGCCTCGCCCGGTACGGACCGAATGAACTTGTCGAGCGCGGGGGAAAGAAGCCCTGGCAAATCCTGCTTGCGCAGTTCACCAGCAAGCTCGTCCTCATCCTCATCGTCGCGGCGGTCATTTCCGCGGTTGTCGGCGACTTCAAGGACGCCATCGCCATCCTCGCCATCGTGATCCTGAACGCGGTGCTCGGCTTTGCGCAGGAGTACCGCGCGGAGCAGGCGATGGCCGCGCTCAAGAAGCTCGCGACGCCGAGCGTGCGGGTGCGGCGCGACGGGCAGATTAGCGACATTTCCGCGCGCGAACTGGTGCCGGGCGACATCGTGCTGCTGGAAGCAGGCAACCTCGTCCCGGCGGACGGACGACTGCTCGAAGCGGCGAACCTGCGCATCCAGGAAGCGATCCTCACGGGCGAGTCGGAGCCGGTCGAGAAGCAGACGGCGGCGCTGGCGGCGGGCGCGGCGGCGGCGGCGCTGGGCGACCGGCGCAACATGGCGTTTATGGGGACGACGGTGACTTACGGCCGGGGCGCGCTGGCGGTGACTGCGAGCGGCATGAGCACGGAACTTGGCAAGGTTGCCGACATGCTGCAGGAGGTTGGCGGGGGGCAGACGCCGCTGCAGCGCCGGCTGGATCAACTCGGCCGCGCGCTGGCAATTGCCGCGCTGGCGATGGTCGTGATCGTGTTCGGCCTCGGCGTGGTGATCGGGGAAGACTGGCGGCTGATGTTTATGACCGCGATCAGCATGGCCGTCGCAGTGGTGCCGGAGGGGTTGCCCGCGGTGGTCACGATCGCGCTTGCGCTTGGCGCGCAGCGCATGCTTAAGCGGCAGGCGCTCATCCGCAAGCTGCCTGCGGTCGAGACGCTCGGCTCGGTGACGGTTATTTGCTCGGACAAGACGGGCACGCTGACCGAGAACCGCATGACGGTGACGATCCTTGACCTTGCGGGCCACCGGCTGGACCTGACCGAGGAGATCCGGCACCGCGAGCCAATCGTGGTGACGGCAGACCCGAGCGCGGATATCACGCGCAAGGAGCCGGCGCTCGCATTGCTGTTGATGGCCGGAACGCTGGCCAACGACGCCACGCTCCAGCCGGACGCCGCGCACCAGGGCCAGTTTCGGGCGGTGGGCGATCCGACGGAAGGCGCGCTCGTGGTGGCGGCCGCGCGCTTCGGGCTGTGGAAGGACCGGCTGGAATCCATGTATCCGCGCGTCGGGGAAGTGCCGTTTGACTCCGAACGCAAGCGGATGTCGACGCTGCACAGGATTGTCGATTGCGACGCGTGGGTGAGCGACTGCGCGGACCTCGGGGACGCGGAGCATCTGGTCTTCACCAAGGGCGCGGTGGACGGGCTGCTCGAAGTGGCGACGGGCGTGTGGGAGCGGGGGCAGGTTCGCCCGTTGGACGACGAGTGGCGCCGGCGCATCGCCGCAGCGAACGAGGAACTCGCGGGCAAGGGGATGCGCGTGCTCGGCGTGGCGTTCCGGCCCGGCCGCCCGGAGGACCTGCGCGGGGCGAACGCCTCGCCGGACCTGGAGCGCGACCTGGTTCTGATCGGCCTCACCGGCATGATCGACCCGCCGCGGCCGGAAGTTCAGCAGGCGGTCGTGACGTGCAAGGCGGCGGGCATCCGCGCGGTGATGATTACGGGGGACCATCCGCTCACCGCGCGGCAGATCGCGCACGAGCTGGGCATCAGCTCGAACGGCAAGATCCTGACGGGCGCGGACCTGGCGCGCATGAGCGTTGAGGACCTTGAAGCGGTGGTCGAGGATGTGTCAGTCTACGCGCGCGTCTCGCCCGAGCACAAGCTGAACATCGTCGAGGCGCTCCAGAAGCGCGGGCATGTGGTGGCGATGACGGGCGACGGCGTAAACGATGCGCCCGCGCTCAAGCGCGCGGACATTGGCGTGGCGATGGGCATCACCGGGACGGACGTTTCCAAGGAAGCATCCGAGATGGTGTTGCTGAACGACAACTTCACGACGATCGTGGCCGCGGTCGAAGAGGGCCGCGCGATCTACGACAACATCCGCAAGTTCATCCGTTTCTCGCTGGCCGGCAACCTCGGCAAGGTGCTGGTCGTGTTGGCCGGGCCGCTGCTCGGCATGCCGCTGCCGTTCGCGCCGTTCCAGATCCTCTGGATGAATCTCGTCACGGACGGCGTGCTCGGGTTGGGGATGAGCGTGGAGCCGGCGGAGAGCGGCGCGATGAAGCGACCGCCGCATTCGCCGTCCGAGGGCGTTTTCGCCCGCGGGCTGGGCGTCCAGATCACGTGGCTGGGCCTTCTGATCGGCATCGTGACGCTGGCGATCGGGTTCCTGGCGTGGCAAGCGGGCGTGGCCGCGTGGCAGACGATGATCCTGACTGCGGTGATCTTCGGGCAGGTGATGCAGGCGCACGTGTGGCGATCGAGCCGGGACTCCGTGTTCCGCATGAACCCCTTCTCGAACAAGCCGCTGCTGATCGCCAGCCTGGTGATCGTAGCGCTGCAACTGGTCGTCGTGTACGCGCCGGCGATGCACGGCATTTTCGAGACCGTGGCGCTGAGCGCGCAGGAGATGGCGATTACCCTGATTGTGCCCCTCGTCGTGCTGATCGCAGGGGAGATCGAGAAGGCGATTCGGCGCAACCGGCGTTAACGCGAACCGATGCCGGCGGCAACCCCCACCCTGCCGCCGGCTACCTCACGGAGGAGGCCCCCCTTGAAACGGGTGCTGGAAAGCAGCCGCTATCTCGCGATCTTTGGCGTCGTTTCGAGCCTCGTCGCCTCGGCCGCCGCATTTATCTGGGGCGGTTACAAGACCGTCGAGACGATCATCGCGTTGATCCGCACGCAAGGGGATGATCCCCTCACTGCGGTTTCGTTCCTCGAGTTGATGGACAAGTTCCTCATTGCGGCCGGCCTCTATATCTTCGCGGTCGGCATCTACGAACTTTTTATCGACGACCTGGAACTGCCCGCCTGGCTGGCCGTCCACGGCCTGCATACTGTCAAGAGCCGTTTGAGCAGCATTATTATCCTGCTCATGGCGATTGTCTTCCTGGAGCGGCTGATTCCCTGGCAAGACCCGCAGGGGACGCTGATGTTCGGGATCGCCATTGCGGTCGTATCGGCGATGCTGATCGCCTTTAGCTGGTTCGGCGAGAAGGAGTGAGGCGATGGCCCGACGCGCTCCGCGACCTGAATTCGCGGTGATCGGCCTCGGCCGGTTTGGCCGGGGGGTTGCGCAGACGCTGGTAAGCCGGGGATACACGGTGCTCGGCATCGACAGGGACCGGGAGGCGGCGCAACAGTTGGCGGATGAGCTGACGCAGACGGTGGCGCTGGACTCGACGGATGAGGATGCGCTGCGCGCGGTCGATATCACATCGTTTGACACGGTCATCGTGGCAATCGGCACCGAGTTCGAGAGCGCGCTGATGACGACGGTCGCGCTCAAGAGCGTGGGCGTGCGGCGGGTGATCTGCAAGGCGCTGGGTGAGCGGCAGAAAACGATCCTGCTCAAGGTGGGCGCAGACCAGGTGATCTTGCCCGAACACGAGGCGGGACAGCGGCTGGCGTATATGCTCACGACGCCGCTCATGCTCGATCAACTGCCACTCGGGGCGGAGCACAGCATTATGGAGATGCGGCCACCGCCGAGCTTTATCGGCAAGCCGCTGCGCGCGCTGGAAGAGCGCGACGAACTGCGGGTTGCGATCGTGGCCCACAAACGCGGGGAGCGGGTCACCATTGCGCCTCCGATGGACACCGTGCTCGCGCAGGACGACGTGCTCGTCGTAATCGGACCGTCCGACCAGATCGCGCGCTTCGCCGACCTCGGCTGATGGGCGCCAGCGTCACCCGCACCCCGCCCACTCGCCGGCGCGCCTTGCGCACCGGCATCCGCCTCGTTCTGGGGCTGGCGATCCTGGTCGTGTTTGGCACGGCGGCGCTGCTGACCCCCGGCATGGCGACCGAACCGCTCTCGTTGGCTGACGCGGCGTTCACGGCGACCTCTGCGCTGGCGGTGACCGGGCTCTCCGTGATTACCCCTTATCAGGACCTCACCCTTGCGGGGCAGATCGCCCTGTTGCTCATGATTGAGATCGGCGGCGTGGGATTCATGACAGGCGCGGTTGTGGTTCTGCGGCTACTGGGGCGCAAGGTGTATCTTGCGGACCGGCTGGCGCTGCGGGACTCGTTTGGACTGGTCGAGCCGCGCGCCATCCTGCGCATCATGTGGCAGGTCCTCCTGACAACGCTCGTCATCCAGGCGGTTGCGGCCGTCTTCTTCTGGTTTGACTGGCGGAGCGAATTAGGGGCGGCGCGGGCGGTCTTCTACGCATTCTTTCACGCGGCGTCGGCATTTTGCAACGCGGGCTTCGACCTGTTCAGCGGATCGCCGTATTTCGGGGGCGCGTTTCCGACCGATACCACATCCCTGGCCGCGGCCGGGACGCTGATCATCCTCGGTGGGCTGGGCATCCCGGTGCTGGCGGACCTGCTCACGTGGCCGCGGCGACGGCGGCGGCTGATGCTGCACACGCGCGTCACGCTGGTCGTGTATGCGGCGCTGATCCTGCTGGGCGCGCTGGGCTTCCTGCTGGCGGAGACGCGTGCCGGCGGCACGCTGACGACGACGCCGTTTGGCCGGAGCGTGGAGCTAACCGTGTTCCAGTCCATCTCGGCGCGCACCGCGGGGATTGCCGCGCTGCCATCGTTTGAGAATCTGACGCCGGCGAGCCAATGGGTGATGATGGCGCTCATGCTCGTGGGGTGCGCGCCGGCGTCGATGGGTGGGGGGATTACGACGGGGACACTCGCCGTGCTGGCCCTTTCGTTTTGGGCCTATGTGAAGGGGTATCCCGCGGCGGTCGTTGGGGGAAGGACCATCGGGTGGGAGGCGGTGCGGCGGGCCGCGGCCATCCTGACCATCTCGCTGCTGGTCGTGGCCGTCGCAACGTGGCTGATCCTGATGACGCACCCGGTAGGGCTTGACCAGGCGTTGTTCGAGGTAATCTCTGCGTTTGCGACGTGCGGGCTGTCACTGGCGTTCACGTCGCAGCTCAATCCGTTTGGCCTGCTGGTGATTATGACCGTCATGTTCTGGGGGCGGCTCGGCGCGCTGACCATCGTGGTCGCGCTTGCGCAGACCGCGCCGCCGCAGGCCGTCGTGTATCCCGAGGAAACGCTTCTGATTGGGTAGCCCCTTTTGCCACAGGGGCCACCGAGGGCGCGGAGCGCTCGTCCTTAAGCATGGGACGCAGCGCATCCTTCGACTACGCACCCGCCTGCCGCGGCTGCTCCGCGCAGGATGCTTCCGATCCGACCTCTGGCGCCCCGGATGGGTTTTGCGGATAGAAGATCAGTCCTCGCGCACCCCTTCTTCCACGTAGCGCACGAGCTCGCTCACGCTCAGGTCGGTGATGCCAAGCTTGTCGAGCGTGCGGCCGCGGCGCCAGTAATCGGTGCGGTGGATGACGCACGCAAGGCGAATGATAGAGTCCATGCCCTGCACCGCAACGCCGTAGCGCTGGCCGAGCGCGGCGAGGGGCACGAGGCTCATTGGCACATCCTCGAAGATGTAGCGGTGGTTCAGGGTGGGCGGCGCCTGGATGCCGTAGTAGCCGGGCTGGTTGTGGATCGCCTCGTTGAGGTTTTCGCCTGTTGCGTCGTAGGCCATACGCAGCCATTCGAGCGCGGTCTGCGCGCGGATGCCGAGCGCGGCCGCCACGGTGACGCGCTCGCGGTCGAGCGCGGCGAGGACGTGCGAAACGGAGGGCGTAACGCCTTCGATATAGAACTGGAAATTGCCGTGGGTGGCCTCGATCCAGCCGGCGTTGAGCAGGGTCAGGGCGGGGTGGAAGATCGCGCCCATGTTGTCGAGGCTGGTCTTGAGCACGTTGCCGCCGTCGATGAACTGCGGGTAAGCGGGGCAGAGCATTTCGAGCACGCGTTCGGTGCGCGTGGCGGGCAAAGCGGCGAGGGGCACGGCTTCCTTGATGCGAAAGATGCGCGCCTGCGCGGGGCCGTCGGAGCGGGCCGCGTAGATGAACGTGCCTGCCTCGGCCACAGTCACGTCGGCCCGGCAGCCATGATCCGCGATGACCTTGGCGAACTCGATCGCGCCGCATGTGCGGCCGGGGTTGAGGATGATGACCTGGCCGTCGCGCAGGTGGGGCGCGCACGCGGCCGCCACTTCGCGGTGCGCGGACGAAGGCGTGACGACCATCACGATATCAGCCCCCGCGAGCGCCTCGCCGTAGCTGGAAGTGACACCGGAAAGATGGCCGAAGCCGCACGGTCCGCCGTCGTTGCATTCGAGGTCGAGCCCGCCGCGCTTGATAATGGGCGCGACGCGCTCGGGCGTGCGGTTGAAGAGCGTAGTGGGAAAACCCATGATCGCCAGGTGCGCGGCCATGGACTTGCCGCCATGTCCTGCGCCGATAACGGTATAGCGCGTCTGCTGGTCCACGCTTAATTCTCCTTTGCGACATACAATGCAATACAATATGCAACCCTCGAGAAGCAGCGTTCCCGGGGCGAGTAGGATGCGGGGTAATGGGGGGGGACTAGCTAGATGCGCTCGAAACGCGCGGCTTCGAGCACGAAGACGGTGGCGCCAAACATCGGCATCCCGGATTCGACCGGGTTTGCCTGGGCGCGCTGGCGGACATTCGCTTCAATGACGCGCAGCACGTCGTCCACCTGCGGCTCCTCGACGCCCACGAGCAGGGTCACATTGCCGCGGCGGAAGAACCCGCCGGCCGTGTTCATGCGCGTGACGCGGTAGCCTGCGGCGATCAGCGCGCGGGTGACCGGCTCGGCATCGTCGGCCGAAACGATGCTGACGACCATGCGCATGGTGTTTCCTCCTGTGCTGAAACCGGACCGGGCGACTGCGGCGCCATGATCGGTCCGAGGGATACCGCTGCCGAGGCGCTCGAATTGCAGGACCGGGATAATAAAGATGGTTGCGCCGCCGATTATCACTTCAAGCGGGTAGGCCGGGGCTGCCATCGCGAGGTGAGCCGGCTCTGCGCCTGACGGCAGCGGGTTGATGTAACGCTTGCGAGTGTGGCAGGTCTTGCGCACGATTTCCATCACGCGCTCGACCTCGTCGTCCTGCGCGCCGACCAGGCAGGTCACGTTGCCACGGGAGAGGAAGCCGCCAATCGTGTTCAGACGGGTTACGCGCACGCCCGCATTGTTCAGACGTCGGGTCAAGACGTCTGCGTCCTCGCTCTGCACGATGAGGAACATCAAATACATGGCGGTCTCCCGGGGGCGCGGCGGATACCATAGACTTTTACCCGCGGATGGATGGATTGTCAAGTAGGCGCGGGAACGAGACGCTCACCACGAAGAATCGAAGACACGAAGCTGCTCAAAGATTGCGAGCGGCTTCGCGAGCCTGACGGCCTTGTGGTAAGCGAATGCGCCCGGCTGTTATAATGAACGCACAGCCTACAACGAAGAGACGGAGACACGATGAAGAACACGAGCATTGTCCTGGTGATGCACGGGGTGCCGCCGAGCGACTATCCGCGACGGGAGATCGCGGAGTTCATGGCACTGCACAGCCGTTTGGAGCACGGGGGATTTCCGCCGCACGAGCGCGCGGCTGCGGAGGCGCGCTTTGCGGAGATGGACGCGCGCATCCGGAACTGGCCGCGCAATGCGGAGAACGACACGTTTTTCGTGGCGTCGCACGACCTGGCGGAGGAGTTGGCGAAGGCGACGGGCTGCGCGGTGGTGCTGGGGTTCAACGAGTTCTGCGCGCCGACAGTCCCGGCCGCGCTGGATCAGGCGGCTGAGGACGCGGAGCGCGTCGTGGTGATTACACCGATGCTGACGCCCGGCGGCGAGCACGCGGAGAGGGAAATCCCGGAACAGGTGGATGAGGCGCGGGGGCGACACCCCGGCGTGGAGTTCGTCTACGCGTGGCCGTACCAGATGGCGGACGTGGCCGCGTTCCTGACCGAGCGGATACGCGCGGCTATCGGATAGACCTATGCTTGCCACAGAGGTCACAGAGAACACAGAGAGACGGTTCTCATAGCCCTCTGTGATGTCTGTGTCCTCTTTGGCAAAAGGCCCTGTTCACCCCGCGAAACCCCCTTGCGATTTCCCCGTATAGGATACAGGAGATGAGAACATCTCCCCCCGTGGAGGAAACAGATGTCTGAGCAGAAGACGCGCACCGAGGAATTCCAGGTGCAGGGCGAAGAGATCATCGCGAAGGTGAAAGAACTGGTCCGGCAGGGGAACATCCGGCGCATCTCGATCACGAGCGACGAGGGTAAGCCGATCGTCGACATTCCGCTGACGCTGGGCGTGGTTGGCGCGCTGCTGCTGCCGCAGTTTGCCGCGCTGGGGGCGATTGCGGCGCTGGTCGCCCGCTGCACGATCACCATCGAGAAGGAAGAAGAGGAACTCTAGATGAACTCGCTGACTCATGAGCAAATGCGCACGCACGTGCCCATCGTAGCGTGGCTGAACATAGTCGGGAGCATCGTGCTCCTGGGCATCGCGCTGTTTCTGCTCGTGCTGCTGCCCGGGATCGGCGCCATGTCGGGCGACCGGCAGGCGATGGGCATCCTGGCGGTCGTCGGCTTCAGCGTGGGGATCTTTATGGCCGTGCTGGCGCTGCCGGGGCTGCTGGCGGGGATCGGTTTGCTGAAGCGGAAGAACTGGGGCCGGGTGCTGGCGATCGTGGTGAGCTTTCTCAACCTGCTGAACTTCCCGCTTGGCACGCTGCTCGGCGGTTACTCGCTGTGGGTGCTGTTCCAGGAAGCGGCGGGGACGTATTTCGAGTAGGCAGATAAGCGCGCGCCTGTCGGCAACTTGCGCTACATGGCGCCGGGCCGACAGGCGCCTTGACCGGCTGCCGTGCGCGGCCCTATAATCCTCCCGTCCGAGCAATCCATGCTGTTCGGGCGGGAGATTTTTCATCCGATGACCAAAGAAGAGATTGTTAAGCTGACGAGCCTCAGCGCATGCGCGGGGTGAGCGTCGAAGCTGCCGCCTGAGCAGCTCGCGCAGGTCCTGCGCTCGCTGGGAAACCTGTTCCCCGCCGACGAGCATCCTGAATTGCTCGTCGGCCTCGGCGCGCCCGACGACGCCGCGGTGTACCGGCTGGACGACGAACACGCGTTGATCCAGACGGTCGACTTTTTCACGCCGATCGTCGACACGCCCTACGAGTACGGCGCGATCGCCGCGGCGAACGCGTTGAGCGACGTGTACGCGATGGGCGGACGCGTGCTCTTTGCCTTGAACATTGCGGCGTTCCCGCCGCAACTGCCCCCGTGGATGCTCGCGGACGTGCTGCGCGGCGGCGCGGACGTGGTGCGTTCGGTGGGGGCGGCCATCGCAGGCGGGCACACGATCCAGGACAAAGAGCCGAAGTACGGACTGGTCGTGACCGGCATGGCGCACCCTGACAAGATCATGACGAAGGGCGGCGCGCGCGAGGGCGACCTGCTCGTTCTGACCAAGCCGCTCGGCACGGGGGTCATTACGACCGCGATCAAGCGGGAGCTGGCGGACGAGGCGGAGGTGAGCGCAGCGATCCGCAGCATGACGTGGCTGAACAAGGCGGCTTCGGAGGCATGTCTCGCCGCCGGGGTGAAGGCGGCGACGGACATTACCGGGTTCGGGCTGCTGGGGCACGCGCTGGAAATGGCGGAGGCGTCAGGCGCGCGGCTGCGCATCGAGTTCGACCGGCTGCCGTGGCTGCCCGGCGCGCTGCGCCATGCGGAGAAGTGGGCGTTCGCGGGCGGGGCGTTCAACAACAAGAGTTTTTACGGCCCGGCAGTCACGCTGACGCGGCCGCTGGAGGAGTGGCAGGAGATCCTGCTGCACGACCCTCAGACGTCAGGGGGGTTGCTGGCCGCGGCGCCGCGCGATGCGCTGCCGACTTTCATCGACGCGTGCTCGCCCGCGGGGCAGGAAGTGTGGGTGATCGGCGAAGTGACGGCCGGGGAAGGCGCCGAGGTCGGCGTGGAGATCGTGTGAACAGAGTCGGGCGGTGGTTCGAGGTGTTTCTCGTGGCGCTGATCGGCGGCGCGGTCGGGGCCGGCATGATGTGGGTCCTGACGGAGCGACCTGCGCCGGCAACTGTGGCGCGGGCTGATACGGTCCTGCCCACCGCCACCTTCACCGCGCCGCCGCCCACCGCAACCGTCGCGCTGGTGATCCCGACGCTGCCACCCCCGACCGCTACCCCTGCGCCGCCCACCGCGACACCCGAACCCAGCCCGACACTTGAACCGACCGCGACCCCCTTGCCGTCCCTTGCGGAGATCGTGGAGCGGGCCAATCCCTCCATCGTGACCGTCATCAACGCGCGGTCGATCCCCGGCATCAACAACACGACTTCGGAGGAGTTGGTGTGGGGGTCGGGCGTGATTATCGACTCACGCGGGTACGTGCTGACGAACGAGCACGTGGCGGGCGCGGCGCAGGACCTGATCGTGACGATGGCGAACGGCCGGAATGCGCCGGCGCGCTACATCGCAGGGGACGGGATCGTCGACCTGGCGCTGATCAAGATCGAGTGGGACTGGCGGTTCGAAAAGCTGCCGTGGGGCGACTCGACGAAGCTGCGGGTGGGGGACGAGGTGGCGGTGATCGGGAGCCCGCTGGGCAACCTGCGCAACAGCGTGACGACGGGGATCGTGAGCGGGCTGGACCGGCGGGTGTATGTGGACGAGGACGCGACGGTGAGCGGGCTAATTCAGACGGATGCGGCGATCAACCGGGGCAACTCAGGGGGCGCACTGGTGGACGAGCGCGGGCGGCTGGTCGGGATCGTGACGCTGATTATCCGCGAGACGACAATCGAGGGGGATCCGCTGGCGCAGGGGATCGGGTTTGCGATCCCGGCCGCGGATGCGCGGGCGTACGCGGAGGAGTGGCTGACTGACGAGGACAATTATTAAGCTTACATGCCAGATATGACCTGTTGCAGGGCCAAGCGCAACCACAATGTAATTATCGGATGGAGGCGCTCCTTCGACTGCTCTCGGCCAACACAGTTGGCGCTCGGTCCGTTTAGGATGCGTCTGCGGAAATGCCTTCACACCCGGCAGTTTCTATTTGATTGCACTCAGCAACTGGCGCTCGCAGGCAGGTAGCTCTACAGTGAGACGGTCGGCTGCAATCCGTACGTCGCAACGATATCTCCGCAAATTCCCCTGATAATCCATTGCGCCGCTCTGCGCATCGTGATACAATACACACAGGCTGATCGAATGGGGCGCATCGCCTTGTAGAAACCAAGAAGCCCTCGACCTTCATAACCTCCCACAGCCTCATCTCGAAGCCAGGCTGCGACTGCGCAGCCATCGCCGGGCGCACCGCACGAGAGGAGGTCATTATGTCCCGGCACTTTGCTTCTCGCTCGCTCCTGTCCCTCCTGACCTTGGTCGCCCTGCTGATGTTACCCACCGCGCCCGCCTTCGGCCAGCGCGTCGCGCCAGAGGTTTTGGATGTGGTTCCACCCAGCCCGATTATCAACCTCGACACTGTAGCTACCGGCCCCTACGGCACGGTCATACTGTACTGGATCGCGCCAGGCGACGATGGCAACGCCGGACAGGCTACTGGCTATGACGTCCGCTACGCTGCCTCGCCGATCGATGAGGAAAGTTGGAGCAGCGCGAGCCAAGTCACCGGCGAGCCGTCACCCTCTGAACCCTACAGCGTCCAAAGCATGACGGTCGACGACTTGAACGGCGGCGAGATCTGTTACTTTGCGATTAAGACTTTTGATGAGGCGGGCAATGCTTCCCCCATTTCCAACGTCGCCTCGATCCTGGCCTCTGCGGGCAAGAACACCGTGTTCCTGCCCCTGGTCAGGGAACCCCTCCCTCCAACTCCGCCGGTCATTCCTGACACGACGGAGCCGCTCACCGGCGCCACCACCGAGCACCTCGAGTCGGTTTCCGACACGGGCGCGTTGACCTTTAGCCAGTCCACGCCCGAGCTCACCCGGGTCGACGTCGGTGACGTCGTCGTGGCCGCCCCCTCTGATGCGGCGCCCGAAGGCCTGCTGCGTAAAGTCACCTCCGTCACGAACGTCGGTGGCGAGATCGTCGTCCAGACCGAACCGGCCACGCTCGAAGACGCTATTGAGTCCGGCTCGGCCCACCTGAGCATGCCCCTCACGCCGTCCGGAGTGCGAAGTGCGACCTATGCGCGCGGAGTCAGCCCCGTCACTTCTCCCGACGGCCTGAAGTTCCAGTTCAGCGTAAAAGATGTGGTGCTCTATGACAAGGACCTCGACAGAGACACCAAGAACGACCAGATCTCGGCCGACGGCTCGCTTGCGCTCGACCTCTCCGCAGACTTCGGTCTCGATATGCGATTGTTCACAGTGCAGAAGATCCTGTTCGCCGTGACCGCCGACGAAGAGGCGAGCCTGGGGGTCAAGTGGGGTGTCAGCAAGGAGTTTTGCGAGGATTGCGACGTCCCAATCGCCAAATACACGTTCAGCCCGGTCACGCTGTGGGTGGGACCCGTGCCCGTGGTGTTTACGCCCGAGATGGAGGTGAACCTGAGCCTCGAGGGCGAGGTGGGCGTTTCCATCTCGGCCGGGCTAAGCCAGAAGGCGCACTTGCGCGTCGGCTGCATCTATGAAAACGGGGGGTGGTCTCCTATCTATGAGTACAACACCTCGTTCGAGTTTACGCCCCCCAAGCCCGAGTTCTCCGCATGGGTCGAACTTTCTATTGGGCCAGACATCTCCTTCAAGCTCTACGGTCTGGTTGGGCCGTACGTGAAGCCGAAGGCCTACGGCCGGGCGCAGGCGACGCTCGCGATCGAGGGTCTGGACGTGGGGCTGTACGGCGGGCTGAAAGTGGGGGTGGGCGCCAAGTTCGAAGCGCTGGGGAAGGATATCGCCGACTGGGAAGCGATCGAGTTCAAGGTGGAGTGGCCGCTAGCGGAGTGGCGGCTGCTGGGCAACCATCCACCCGACAAGGCATCCGGACCGCGGCCGCTCGATGACGCGGTGGACAGGCCAAGGGACACGTTCCTTTCCTGGACCGGCAGCGACCCAGACGACGGCGACACGCTAACCTACGACGTATATCTGGAAGCGGATGTGCCGTATCCGAGCGTGAAGGTCGCCAGCGACTTCGCCGGCACGACATTCGCCCCGGAGGGATTGCTGGAGCCGAACACGTACTATTACTGGCGGCTGGTCGCCAGGGACGGCAGCGACGAGACGACGGCTGGGCCAATTTGGAGCTTCCGCACCGGGACATCCTTTAACTCGGCCCCCTTCGAGCCATCGTCCCCAACGCCAGCCCACGGATCGGGCAACCAGCCCTGGGACGTGGAACTCCGCTGGACGGGCGGCGACCCAGATGGCGACGCGGTGGTCTATAATGTGTACTCGGACATCAGCCCTGGCCCCCAACTTGGACCCTCGCAATTGGCCCACCTCTGCGTTGACATTAGCGAACCGGTGTGCCGGTTCCAATACTGGGCTGGAACGCGACCTGAAATGACCTGGATGGTGACGGCGCGCGACGCGCATGGCGCTGAGATATCAGGTCCGCCTTGGACCCTGGCATTCGGCTCAAATAGCAACCATGCGCCGAACATACCCTCACTGGGTGGGGAAGACGGGCCGGCTGACGGCGCGACTGGCCTCCTCTCGCACTTCTGGCTCTCCTGGACGGGCGGCGACGTCGACGATGATGTGGTGACCTACGACGTGTACATGGAGAAGGACGATCCTACGCCCGACCTGGTGGTTTGCTCCGGCCCATACGAGAGGTGTTATCCGGGGCGGGTGGACGGCAATGCGACCTACTACTGGCAGGCGCAGGCTCGTGACGAGCACGATGCGGTCCGGCTGGGGCCTGTATGGTCGTTTACAACCCGAGATATGGTCTTCGTTGCGGGCGGCCCGTTCCAGATGGGCTGCGACCAGACCAACCCGAGCGCGCGCTGCACCAGGTCTGACGAGCTGCCGCTGCACACGGCGCAACTCTACGACTACAACATCGACCGGGTGGAGGTGACGAACGCGCAGTATGCTCGCTGCGTTGCGGCCAACTACTGCGAACCGCCGAAACGACTGGACTCGTACACCCGGACGAGTTACTACGACAACCCCGCGTACGCAGACTTCCCGGTGGTCTGGGTTGACTGGGAGCGGGCGAGGCGGTACTGCGAGTGGGCGGGCCTCCGGTTACCTACGGAGGCGGAGTGGGAGAAGGCGGCACGCGGCGCATCCGACACCCGCGCGTATCCGTGGGGCGACCAGGAGATCACATGCGACCTGGCAAACTACTGGGACGTGGACCGGGGCCCGTGCGTGGGCGATACAGTGCCGGCGACCTGGTATCCTCTTGGCGCCAGTCTCTACGGCGCGTTAAACATGGTGGGGAACGTGGGCGAGTGGGTGAACGACTGGTACGCCGACTGGTACTACGTGGAGAGCCCGCGCGATAACCCACAGGGGCCATCGTGGGGACAGTTCAGGGTGATCCGGGGCGGCAGTTGGGAGTCGCCCTACAGCCTCACGGGGGCGCACACCGTGTACAGCCGCAGCGGCGGCGACTATCCGGCGAACGGCGACTTCAGCTTCGGCTTCCGCTGCGCCGTCACCGACGGCTGGTAGGTCGGCTGCCCGGGCTGAGGCAGGGGGGCAAGCGCCTCAAAGGCACCCTCATCCTCGGCCCGGGCCGCGGAACTGCCGCTCGATCCACGACGCGATGCTCCCGCTGACCTCGACCGGATGGAACTGCAGCACATCGAGAGGTCCTATGCGCCTCCGTCCGCCGCGGGCAATGCTGACTTCTAAGGCCAGACACCCGGCGCCCTCGGCCCGAACGCTCGTCAACCAGCCAATCCATCAATCAGCGGACGGTTAAGCGCGTCACCACCGGCGCGAGCTCAAACCCGAACCGCTTTTTGAACCTTCTCAACACGCGCAGCACCGCGCTTCCAAACAGCAGAATCAGTAAAGCATTCCCCGCGGCGCGCGCGGCATCCCACCAGAGCGATGTGACGACGTAGAAGACGGCGTAGTTGCGGAGCGCCTGCCACGCGCTCATGCCCGCCTCGTATGTCCCGCCTTCCGCCGTGACCCCGGCCCCCCCTTGCATGAACGGCCAAAACCAGATATTCATGATCGCGCCGAAGATGAGGCCCATGATCCCGCCCCAGGCGGCGAGCAGGATCGCCTCCCAGCGCGGGTGTAGCGGGAACTTGGGCAGGAAGCCGGAGAGCAGGCCCATCCAGCCGGTGGCGAACATCTGGTACGGGAGCCAGGGGCCGACGCCGCCGCCGATGAACGCGGAGACGAGCAGGGAGAGCGCGCCGAGCAGGAAGCCGAAGGTGGGGCCGTACGCGTAGCCGGCGAGGATGGGGAGGAAGAAGATGGCGTTGAAGCCCGCGGGGCCGGGAATGGCGCGCAGCACGGCGCTAATGGCGACGAGGATGCCGAGCACGGCGACCAGCTTGCTGGTCATCTGCCGCGCGGCGAGGTTGGAGAGCACGGCGGTCATGCAGAGCGCGAGCAGCACGACGGTGAGCAGTGGCGCGTCGTTCGAGTGCGCGGCCATGCCCTCGGCCGCGAGGGATGGGAGGAAAAACGGGTAGAGGAACGCGCCGAGGCCGATGAGGCTGGCGACGGTCATGATGGCGGCGGAGATGAGTGTTTGGGAACGCATAGGTGTGTACCGTTCGATGCCGCCCGGCCATGAATGGCCGAGCTACCAGGCTGCGCCCGGTGAACCGGGCTTGCGAACGCGGTCAGCCCCAATTATGGGGCGCCGCGGTGTAGCCCGGCCCATTCATGGCCGGGCGATGCTACGGCGCGGCGGGCTCTCGCCCAAGCGCGCGGAGCACATCATCGACGACGAGATAGTTCGGGTCGCGGAAGAGCTTGTTGATCTGCGACGCGAAGACCTGCGAGTCGGACATAACGTCGCGCGCCGGGCCGTCGACGACGATCTGACCCTCGCCCATGAGGACGACGCGATCCGCGCAGGCGGCGGCGAGCTCGACGTCGTGGGTTGCCATGACGACCGTGCGGCCCTCCGCCTTGAAGCTCAACAAAAGCGCGGCCAGGTTGCGCTTCTGGACGTAGTCGAGGCCGCGGGTCGGCTCGTCGAGCAGGATGATCTGCGGCTGCGCGACGAGGATGGCTGCGAGCGCGGCGCGCTGCTGCTCGCCGCCGGAGAGGTCGCGCGGGTCGCGACGGGCGACGGAAGCGAGGCCCAGCCGTTCGAGCAGGGCGAGGTCGGCCGGTTCGTCCTGCGGCATGCCGTGGCCCTTGCGCGTGAAGGCCAGCTCGGCGAGGAGCGAGTCGCGGAAGAGGAGCGAGCCGGGATGCTGCGGGACGTAGCCGACGAGCCGGATGACGTCGTCGGAGGGTGCGGTGCGGACATCCAGCCCGCCCACGGTGATCCGCCCTTCGTCCTGTTTGAGCAAGCCGACGATGCATTTGAGCAGGGTGCTCTTGCCCGAGCCGTTGCGTCCCATGAGCGCGACGAACTCGCCGGGCCGCGCGTCGAACGTAACGCCACGCAGCGCGCGGTGGCCGTGGTAGGCGAAGTGCGCGTCGCGGACGGAAATGGCTGATCCCTGCGGGATCAGCTTGGCGTCCTTCGACTGCGTGCGACCCTGTGGGTCGCCCATCCGCTCAGGATGCCCCTCCGCAGCGGATTGCGGCAATTCGCTCCGCTCAGGACGAGACTGACCGCCGGCGACTGCTGCGGCGAGTTGGCCGCTGATGCGGCGAGCAAAGGGGCGGCCTTCCTTGATGGTGAGCGGGAGGGGCTGCCAGCCGAGCGCGCGGCCAAGCTCGACAAGCGGCGGGACGAGGGGCAATTGGCCCATGACCGCGCGAGGGTCGTCGAGGATGGGCGCGGCGCCGAGCGCTGGCAAGTAGAGAACGCGGTCGACGTACTGCGCGACGCGTTCGAGCCGGTGTTCGCTGATAATCACCGTTAGGCCCTGGTCCTCGTTAAGCTGGCGGAGCGCGACGAGCACTTCCTCCGCGGCCTGGGGGTCGAGCTGCGAGGTGGGCTCGTCGAGGACGAGGATCTGCGGCTGGAGCGCGAGCACAGCCGCGACCGCGACGCGCTGCTTCTCGCCGCCGGAGAGGGCGCCGATGCGACGCTGGCGAAGATGGGCGATGCCCATCTGGTCGAGCGCTTCTTCGATGCGCTTGCGCATGGTGGCCGGCGGGACCGCGAAGTTCTCCATCGCAAAGGCAAGCTCGTCCTCCACCGTGTCGACCACGAACTGCGCCTCGGGGTCCTGGAAGACGAAGCCGACGAGGTCGGCCATGCCGCGCGGCGCGCGCTCAACCGGGTTGCGGCCGCCGACGTCGATGTGGCCCGACCACTTGCCACCGTAGAAATGGGGCGCGAGGCCGTTGAGGCTGCGGAGGAAGGTGGACTTGCCCGAGCCGGATGGTCCCACGACGAGGACGAATTCGCCCTGCGCGAGGGAGACGCTGAAGTCGGCCAGGGCAGGCTGCGCCTGGTCCGGGTAGGTGTAGGTGACGTGGCGAAGGTCGATCATACGGCTACCGCGGGATCGCTTTCCGTTTCGAGAGGCCGCATCAACAAGCCCGGCGCGGCGAGCAGCAGCAGCACGAGGCCCACGACGATGTTGAAGGACGGCCAGGGCGAGTAGGGCGGGTACGGGTAGTAGTGGAGCCACTCAGGACGGGCGAACATGATCGCCAGCCACGCGACCGCGCCGAAGATGCCGATCGCGGCAACGAGGCGGTCAATGCGGTTCCACGGCCACCGGTGATAGCGCGTGCGCCGGGAGCGGCGGCCCACGTCCCAGAAGCTCCACAGCATCAGCAGGATGCCGCCGGCAAGCTGCAGCGAGCCGATCAGGCGCAGGTCGGGCCAGAAGCCGTTGACGGCGAGGCCGAGGCCGACAAGCGCGAGCCCGCCGAGCAGCGCGAGTTGGTGGGCGAGGCGCTGGCGTGGCGTGGCGACGAGGATTTGCCCACCGAAACCGCGCGCTTCCATCGACTCCGCGAGGTTCATGGCGCGCTCCAGGCCGGTGACGAGGAGCGGCAGAAGCAAGGGGAGCAGGTCGCGGATGCCGCGCACCTTGTGCCCGCGCACCTGCTGCGCCTCACGGATCGACTGCCAGGTGGCGACCATCTGCGGCACGAACGCAACCGCGATGCCGGTGACGACGCCCGCCTGGTAGAGGAAGCCGGGCGTCATGCGGAGCAGGCGACCCTGGTCGACGGCGATGTTGAAGGTGGCGAAGATCAGCAGCAGGCCGATGACCGCGAGGCCGCCGGTGAAGCTGTACAGGAGCGCCTCCAAAGTGACGGGGCCGCCGATGATGGGCCAGGAACGGGGCAGGCGGAACAGGACGATGGAGCCGCCGTGCGACATGAGCACGACGAAGGGGATGCTGAGCAGCCACATCAGCGCGCCGAGGCGCACGAACGCGCTCCAACTGCGGGCGGTCGGGTTACGGCGGCCCAGCGCGGTGTAAGTGATGCGGACTGCGATCAGGACGAGGCTGAGGTAGAGCGGATTGCGCGTCGAAAGGGCCGGCAGCGCAGCCGCGGCCAGCCAGGCCGTCCAGGCCAGAGGATGGAAGGTGTCCTCGTTTGTCACGCTACTGCGGCGTCCGTTCGTCCCTGCTTGCAAAGCGGTCGCTGCCGCGCTCGACGTCACGCGCGGGCTGCGCAACGGTCGACGGCTGCGCGGCGCGGCGGCGGTGGACGAGCCAACCCACGGCGAGCAGGAGGGTCAAGGTCGCCAGGTATCCGGCATATTGCGGTAGCAGGTCCGGGCTGAATGCCCGAGTGGCGCTGGAAGCGCCATTAGCGATCAGCGCGCTGCCGCCGCCGGTTGCGCCGGGCGCGCGGCCGCCCGTCTCCGCGGCGGAACTGTCCGAACCGGATGCCCCGCCCGCGCGCGCGACGAGGATCGGCGTGGGGGTGGGCCGGCCGTCTGCGCCGAGGATGCGCCGCGGGCGCGGGGTCTCGGTGGGCGGACGCGCAAAGACAAAGCGGGTGGCGGTGGGCGCGGGACCTTGCGGCGCCTGCGGGAGTTGCCCGATCGCGGCGGCCTCGGCGGTCGGCGCCAGCGGCACGCCGCCAACGAGTTGGCCGGGCGCGAGCGGCGAGAAATTCGGGTCGGGCGAAGGCCCGCCGATGACCTGGCCCGGCTGCGGAATGGCGCCGGGGGGCCGGGTGACGATGGGCTGCGGGAATGGGGTGATATAGGCGGGCGTCGGCGTTCCGGCGCGCATGACGTTCACGGCGGTAGGCGACCAGGCCGGTGTGGCCGAAGCCGCGAATGTGGCGGTCGGGGTCGGGGTCCCTTGACCCGAGCCACCCGCTGCGGGCGTCACCTGCACGGTGACCTGCCCCGTCACCTGCTGGCCGGTGGCGCTGGCGGCGATGAGGGCATAGGTCTGGGTGTTCGTCGGACAGACGGTCTGAGTTCCCTGCGCGGCGACGGGTGCGCCGTCGAGCAGCACGGTGGCCGCGTTAGTCGTCTGCCAGGACAAGGTTGCGCACGCAGGTGGCTGCACGCTGGCCGGCTGGGCGGTGAAGAATGCGATTTGCGCAGCGCCGGACTGCTGTGTTGCGGTCGCAGTGGGCGTTGCGGTGGCCTGGGTCTGCGGATTGCAGATTTCGTCGAAGGTCATCAGGGGCGGCTGCGTGCCCTGCGTGAAGTCGCCCGGCCCCCACGACCAGCCCTCGACGTCGCCGTTCTTGACGCCGTAGCCGCTTGCTCCCACTTCGGAGTACTCCCACGCACCATTCTTAAGGTGATAATAGGCCCAGTACTCGCAGTTGGGGAAGGACGGGCACTCGCAGAAGCAATCGTCCGACGGGCAGCCCTGGCCGTTGATGCTGCACAGCTCGAGGTTGAAACCGAAGACGGGCGCGAGGTCGGTGAGGTTGAGCAACTCGTCGCCGCCGATCTCATCTTCCTCGAACGAGACGCAGCGGGTTTGCACACCGCCGTCGCGGTAGCGGACGACGAGCGCCGCGCGGTTTGTCCCGGTGGCTACCTGTCCCTGCTTGAAAGCCCCCATGACGACGGAAGGGGAGTTGGCGCCAGGCGGCACGGTCTCGGCGCGAGCGGGTTGCGCGGCAAGGAGCAGCGCCAGGGTGCAGAGCGCTGCGAGAATCAGGAAGCGGCGGACGACCGGTTTACAAAACATGCGTTGCGTTTCCAGGATCATTGCTTGCCACAGAGGTCTCCGAGAACTCAGAGAGACCTCTGTCGCAAATTCGCATTCAACGCGCGACGGGCAAACGGCTATGCGGCTTTTATGCCGCTTTCTGACCGCGCTTGCGACGCGCCCAACCGGCGAGGGCAGCGACGCCGCCGCCGAGCAGCAGCAGGGTCGCGGGCTCGGGAATCGGCACGGGCGGGTTCTGCATCGAGACCAGTTGCTCGAAGGTGTACACGGGCGGCTGGACCGTCGGGTTGAAGGTGTCGTCGAAGCCGCTCCAGGCAAAGCCCTCGACAGCCCCGTTCGCGGGCACGAATGCGCCGACGCCTTCGGCCGCGCTGGTCCAGGCGCTGCCGGTCAGGTGATAGTAGGCCCAGAACTTCGCCGGGTCGCAGAAGCAGTCGTCCGCGGGGCAGCCGGTCTCGTTGACCTTGCAGAGCGAGGTCCCAAACGAGCCTTCATTTGTGACCACCGTAAGCTTGGCGGCGCGAAGCGCGTCGATGGCGGTGGCGGCCGCGGGGACGGTCACGACCTCTGTGTGGGTCTTGCCGTCCGGGAAAGTGACGACAAGGCCGACCTGCTTGGTTCCGCCGGTTTGGGCGAACGCGGCGGTCGCGGTGAGCGCGAGCAGCGCAGCGACAGCAAGAAGGACGATAAGAGAGCGACGAGACATGGTTGGTTCCTCCTAAAGAATTAGCGCGCAAGGAGCAGCGGCAGATACGTGGCCGGACACGGGCCGGCAGTTCCCAACGGCTGGAGTAGACCCAGGAGCGCATCACTGGTGGCGGTGATGCGCAACTCCTCCTTGCCGGGTTCCGCTATGTAGACGAAGGCGCCGCCTGGCTCCTGGAAGGAGAGGAGCGCCTGGAGGGCGGTGCGCCCGCCCTTCACGAAAGGCGCTGTTTCGGGATTGCGGCCGATGGCGCGCAGCCCGCCAACGGCCAGCGCGGTCGAATTCGAGTTGCTGACACTCTTCGTCGGCAGGTCGGCCCACGCAGCATCTTCGCGCTGGGTCCGGGCGAGATAGGCCGCACCGGCGATGAAGTCGGTGTTGCACGCCCCCTGCGAAGCTGCGGCCAGCGTTTGCAAGGCGCGGCCGGTGGTGTCTGCGTCCGCCACGGGCGTTGTGTTCGGGCTCGGGAACACCCATGCCCAGCCACCGCCGGCGAGTTGGCCTGCGGACAGCGCCGCGTATGCCTGCGCGGGAACGGGCTCACCCGAAACACGTAAGCCTTCCATCGCCAGCGCGTGGCGGAACAGGAAGTTGGGGTGATACTTGCCCGTTGCCGGATCGTACGCCCCCTCAATGACGGCCAGGACGTCCATGCCGCCGAAGGAGCGGGGATCGGCGCCGGCGGCCGCGACTGCGCGCGCGATCTTGCCGGCCTGCCCTGCGTCGGCGCCGGCATAGCCGGGGGTCAGGTTCGCGAGCGCATCCAGGGCGCTGACGCCGCCCTTCGACCACTCGGGCCCGTCGACGTTTTCGCCGGCGAGGGCGAGGGCGTAGACGACGTCGGACGTGACCGCCGCGTTCGACTTGGCGCTGCCGGGGCTGCCAAAGCCGCCATCGTTAAGCTGCTGGGTATGGAGCCACTGGACGGCCTTCTGCACCGCGGTCTGGACCGGATCGGCCGCAGCAGCCGGCGACAAAGCTATCGCCGTCAACAAAAGGGCGACCAGGAGTGCGACTGTGAATCTGCGCGTATTGGGCATCGGTGTGTCCCCGATAATAGGGTTACAGCGCGCAGGGGCTGGAAAACAAAAACCCCTTGCCGGCTGTGGCAAGGGGAGCGGCGCGTGATCTGCCAGGATGACGACCAGTGAAAAGGCCCTGCCGGCAGAGACGCGGTTCACACTCCCTTTACCTCGAAGGTCGTTGAGAACCCGGCGAAGGAGGGTTTTCTGGCTCGCTCTGGAACCGTAGTTCCGAGCCTACAGTTGCGGGACAGCGCCGGCCTGCGGCGCAATGCGCCGGTCACCGGACTTTCCCCTGATCTCCACCGAATCTATTCAATTATGACAAGGTTAGAGTAGCACAGGGAGGGGGGCGTGTCAAATGACTTTCGTCATACAGGCGCTTCTGAATTCGCGGACGAGACGAGTTAGCGCCGACGTTCAGCCACAGAGGTCGCAGAGGGCACAGAGAGACGGGCGAGTTGCTCTGAGTCTCTGCGCGCTCTGCGACCTCTGTGGCGAATGCTCCCGCCTCCGCTAACGCAGCATGACGCTCTGCGCGACCTCGCGGCCGAGGGGGGTCAAAGCGAGGGAGCCATTGACGCGAGACACGAAACCTTCGCGCGCGAGGTGTTTCACCACGTCTTGCCCGAAACCTTCGGGCCAGCGCATATGCCGCGCCATGTGCTCGATCGTGGCCTCGGCTGCGAGCGCGGGATCGGCCTCGTGCTGCGAGAGGTGGACGAGGAGCATTTCGCCGGCGAACTGGCGCCGCTGTGAGCGGCCGCGCGTCCACTTGCGGACGAGACCGCGCTGCGGCGCGAAGAGCAGCGCGAGCAGAAATGCCACGCCGGTCATGGTCGCCATGCTGCCGGCGATGGAGGCGTCGAGGACGCGCGCCAGGGCGAAGCCCGTGACGGCCGACAGAACGCCGATGCCGACGGAGAGGCCAAGCATGACCGGCAGGCGGTCGGTCAGGAGGTAGGCGGCGGCGGGGGGCGCGATCATCAGCGCAACCACAAGCACGGTGCCCGCGGCCTCGAATGAACTGACCGCAGTCACGGAGACGAGCGTCATCAGCGCGTAGTGGATCAGCGCGGGCGAGAAGCCGAGCGCGGCGGCGAGGCCCGCATCGAACGTGGCGAGCTTTAGCTCCTTCCAGAACAGCAGGATAAAGATGAGGTTCAGCGCGCCGACGCCGAGCGCGAGCCAGAGGGCCTGGGGGCCAAGGTCCAGGCCGAAGACGACGAACCGGCTGAACGGAGCGAACGCGATCTCGCCGAGCAGGACGGCGTCGACGTCGAGATGGACGTTCGCCGCGTAGCGCGTAATGAGGATGACGCCAAGCGAGAAGAGCAAGGGGAAGACGAGGCCGATGGCGGCATCCTCCTTGACAAGCTGCGTCCGGGTCAGCGCCTCGACGAGGAGCACGGTCAGCACGCCGGTGAGCGTGGCGGCGATCACGAGCAGCGGCGACGTGGTGCTCTCCACGACGAAGAACATGAGCACGATGCCGAAGAGAATGGCGTGGCTGATGGCGTCGGAGAGCAGCGCCATGCGCCGCAGCACGAGGAAGCTGCCCACAAGAGCGCAGCTTGCCGCGACGACCGAAGCAATCAGGATAATCTCAATTTGAGCTTGCAACATAATAAGAACCTCACCTAACCACGAAGAACCGAAGAACCAAAGTTACACGAAGGTTCTGAGACACCTTAGCGCAACTTCGCTTCTTTGATCCTTTGTGGTTCGTCACCTTTCCATCGCTTCGCGGGCGAGAGCGCGGCCCTTGTCGGTCAACGCCAACTGGTCGTGCCGGCGCGAGAGCAGGTCGTTGTCCTCCGCGCGGGAGACGACGCCGGAGGCGAAGGCCGCGGTCCACTGCATATGGCGGCCCGCGTGCGACACGTCGGACTCGACCGCTTCGTTCGGCTGGCCTTCATGCTGGAGCAGGTGGACGGCGAGCGCCTCCTGCGCGAACTGCCACTTCTGCCGGCGGCGCTGCCGAGCGCGAGCGAGCAGGCCGCGGCGCGGGGCAAAGAGCAGCGAGAAGAGCACGACTACGCTCATGAAGACAACGACGGTGGGGCCGGTGGGCAAGCGCGGCACGATGCTGCTGACCAGCGCGCCGGCAAGCCCGACGCTTGCGCCGAACAGACCGGCGAGCAACACCATCACGTTGAGCTTCTCGGTCCACTGGCGGGCGGCGGCCGCAGGCGCCACGAGCATCGCGCTCATCAGCACGACGCCGACCGTCTGGATGCCGACGACGATGGCGATGACCATGAGCGTGATGAGCAGGATTTCGAGCCAGCGCGTGGGGTAGCCCAGGCTGGCGCCGAAGTCGGGATCGAAGGTGAGCAGCTTAAACTCTTTCCAGAAGAGCAGGACCAGGGCGAGCGCGAAACCGCCTAGCGCGGCCATGGTGACCAGGTCGCGGCCGAGCAGGGTGGCGGCCTGACCGAAGAGGAACTTGTCGAGGCCGGCCTTGGCTGCATCGGGGAGGCGTTGGATGAAGGTGAGCAGCAGCAGGCCAAAGCCGAAAAAGACGGCGAGAACAATGCCCAGCGCGGCGTCGGGCTTGATGCGGGTGTTGCCTGTGACCTGGAGGACGAGCACCGTCGCGAGCCAACCTGCCACAATCGCGCCCAGCGCAAGCACGAGCGGCTGCTTGCTGCCCGTCAGCAGAAAGGCGAGCGCCACGCCGGGTAGGGCCGCATGCGAGATCGCGTCGCCGAGCAAGCTCTGGCGGCGGAGGACGGCAAAGACGCCTAACGCGCCGCTGACCAGACCGAGCAGGGCCGAACCTAACGCGACGGTGCGCAGGGTATAGTCGGTGAAGAGGTCACGGAATATCGATACAACATCCATCAGATTCGCTCCAGGCGCAGCGCAGCCGACCGTGAATACGGTCGCGTATGATCGAACTCATTGATTGAGCGCGCCGGCACTCGACAACTCGAGCTGCGGTTCGTGGTCGGCTGCGCCAGGCGGCTGCCCGTTTTCTCTGAGAAACGCGATCCGGCCGCCATAGGCGCGGCGCAGGTTGTCCTCGGTGAACGCCTCAGCGACGGGGCCGCTGGCGATGCGGCGCACGTTGAGCAACGTGACCCAATCGAAGTACTCGGGAACGGTTTGCAGGTCGTGGTGGACGACGAGCACCGTTTTGCCCTGGCGGCGCAGCTCGCGGAGGAGACCAATGATGGCGCGCTCGGTCGTGGCATCCACGCCGGCGAAAGGCTCGTCCATCAGGTAAATACGCGCATCCTGCACGAGGGCGCGGGCCAGGAAAACGCGCTGCTGCTGGCCACCGGAAAGCTGGCTGATTTGCCGGTCGGCGAAGTCGGCCATGCCGACCTGGTCGAGCGCGTCCAGCGCGGCGGCGCGTTCCGCCTTGCCCGGCCGGCGCATCCAACCGAGCCGACGGTAGAGGCCCATGGTGACCACGTCAAGCGCGTCGGTGGGGAAGTCCCAGTCCACGCTGCCGCGCTGCGGCACGTAGCCGACGAGATGGCGCTGCTGCTCGTAGGGCTTCCCGTACACGCGCACCTGTCCCGCGGCGGCGGGGACCAGACCGAGGATGGTCTTCATCAAGGTGGACTTTCCCGCGCCGTTCGGGCCGACGACGGCCATCAGCACCCCCTCCGGGGCCTCGAGGTCGACGTCCCACAGGACGGGTTTCTCCTGATAAGCGACCGTTAAGTCAGTCGCTTCAATCGCCAGTTTGTTGTCGTTCATTCTTCACCCACGTTCGCTTGTTCGCCCAGCAATGCGTTCACAATCGTGTCGATGTTGTGGCGCACCATGCCCATATAAGTCCCTTCGGGCGTGCCTTCGCTGCCCATCGCATCCGAGAATAGCTCGCCGCCGATGGCGATGTCCCATCCGCGCGAGCGCACCGCAGCCTGCACGGCCTCAACGTTGCGGACGGGCACGGATGACTCGATAAAAACCGCGCGTATCTGGCGCTGCGCGAGGAAGTCGGCAAGCTGGCGCACGTCGGACGTGCCGGCTTCGGCCGCAGTGCTGATGCCCTGGAGGCCGCGCACCTCGAACCCGTAGGCCCGGCCAAAGTAGTTGAAGGCATCGTGCGCGGTGACGAGCACGCGCTGATCCTCGGGGATGCGCGCCGCCTGCTGCCGGACGTACTCGTGCAGGTCTTCCAGTTCAGAGCGGTAGCGCTCTGCGTTGGCGCGGTAGTAGTCCGCGCTCGGGGGGTCAAGCTCGATTAAAGCGTCGCGCACGGTGTCGACGGTTTGCGCCCAGAGCGAAACGTCGAACCAGACGTGCGGGTCGTACTGACCCTCGAATTCTGCCGGCTTGAGCAGCGACGCGCGGTCGATGTCGTCGGTGACGGCCTTCGTCCTGATCCGGTCGCCCATCCGCTCGAGCACTTCGCCGACTTTCGCCTCGAGGTGGAGCCCGCTGTAAAAGACGATGTCCGCGGTGCCGAGTCGGAGCACATCGCCTTCGCTGGCCTTATACTGGTGCGGGTCGATGCCCGGACCCATGAGGGCGCGGACTTCGACGCGGTCGCCGCCCACATTGCGAACGACGTCGCTCACCATGCCGACCGTCGTCACCACGCGAATTGGCCGGGCTGCGAGATCGTCGGGCAACGCCGCGGCGGGCGCCGCGCAGCCGGCGACAAGCAATGCCAGCGCCACCAGCAACAAGAGTGGGAGGCGATTGCTCCGTTTCATGCGGGTTCCTCCGCTGCCGGAAGCGGCGAAATGTCGACTACGAAGATCCGTTCGGCCACGCCCTGCCCGATGGCATGGCACTGCCCAGAGACCTCGATGGTCAGCGGACCGCCGAATGGCGCGATTGTGAGGACCGTCAGCGCGACGTGGGGATAAATGCCCATGCTGCCAAGGTAGCGTAGGAATTCGGCATCCTCGCTGCTGACGCGCGCCACCCGCGCGGTGTGCCGCGGGCGCAGCCGGGCGAGCGGGGTGTCCGCAAGCGGGGGCACGTCGCCGCGCGCGCTGGGAATGGGCTCGCCGTGCGGGTCGGTCGACGGCCAGCCGAGCGCTGCGTCCATCCGCGCCGCGACGTCATCCGAGAGGACGTGCTCCCATTCTTCGGCCTCGTCGTGGACGCGATCCCACGGCAGACCGAGTACGTCCGCGAGGTAGCGCTCGGCCAGACGGTGGCGTCGCAGCACGTCGAGGGCGATGGCGCGGCCCGCGTTGGTCAACCCGACTCCCTGGTAACGCGTGTAGGTCACCAGATCCTGCGCGGCCAGCTTCTTCAGCATGCCCGTTACAGACGCAGGCGCAATGCCGAGCCGTTCGGCGAGCTCGGTCGTGCCCGCGCCGTCCTGATCGACGTCCACCTGATAAATCGCTTTTAGATAGTCTTCGATGGTCTTATTCGCCATAATGCTCATCCTAAATCAATTATTTAGGAGAGCCTAATAATTATCAGTAGGCGCTCCTACATTATTCCGTACGCGTCGGCACTGTAAGCAAGACGCCTAGCGTCAATGAGACGAGTCTGGTATAATGTCAAGTGAGGTTTCGGGCAGCGCTCCCGACGTACGGCGCTATTCAGTTCCGGCCCGCTGCCCCTATGGAGGATTCCCATTGTGAATGCAAACTGGCGTAAAAACGGCCTGGTGTACATCCTCATCGTTGTCGCCGTGGCCGTCCTTTTCTATAGCGCCTCCCAGTCGGCGGACCGGCCGGAGGATCGGAGCCTGACCGAAGTCGCGGGCCTGATCAGTGATGGGCAGGTCAACCGGATTGTGGTTGCGGGCGACCAGTTGACTGTCCAACTCAAAGACAAGACGGTTTTCGTTTCGCAGAAGGAAGAGGGCGTCAACCTCACGACTTCGCTGGCGCGCCTGGGGGTGACGCCGGAGCAGTTGACCGTGGTCGAGTTGAAGGTGGCGCCGCCGAGTGATATGTCGGGCTGGCTGACTATCCTCGGCACCGTGCTTCCGCTCATCCTGATCGGCGGCCTGTTCCTGATGATCCTGCGCCAAGCGCAGGGGTCGAACAGCCAGGCCATGTCCTTCGGCAAGAGCCGGGCGCGGGTGTTCACGGGCGACAAGCCGACCGTGACGTTCGCCGATGTGGCGGGCGCGGAAGAGGCCAAGCAGGAGCTGCAGGAAGTC
>JALOOB010000327.1 GCA_025454635.1 Anaerolineae bacterium | reverse complement strand
CGAAGAGGGGGAACGTGGCGACGATGCCCTGCGGCCCGTCGCGATCGGACAGCGCGGCCATGACCTGCGGGGTGACTTGCAGCAGTTCTGCGCCGGTCTGCGCGAAGCGGTCGATGAGCGCGGGGCCTTGCGCGCCGGCAAACTGCTCGGAGCAGTAGAAAACCTGCGCCGGGGCGTGGCCCGCGTCGAGGGCCATGGTCAGCAGTTGCAGGCCCTCAAGGAGGAACAGCCCTTGCTCCTGCCGGTGCTTGCGCTGGCGTAGCTTGCGGGCTTGGACGATGTGACGATTCGACGTCGACGTGATCATGTTTCGGAACTGAAGATTGAAGATTGAAAATTGAAGATTCAGGCAGAAGGGGTGATCTTGAATCTTCTATTTTCAATCTGCTATTTGCTAAAAGACGCGAGCGCGCCGCGCAGCCGCTCCTCGATGTCCGTGACGTCGCGCGGGAGGGCTTGCACGGCGCGCTGGGCCTCGACGATGCTGTAGCCGAGCGCGGTGAGCGCGTCGATAACCGCGGCGTCGGCCTCGGTGAGCGCGGCGAGCCCCTCGCTGACCTCCACCTCGCCCATCTTATCCTTCAGGTCGAGCACGATCTTCTGCGCGGTGCGCTTGCCGATCCCAGGGACACGCGCGAGGATCTCCGGGTGCTCCTGGCCGATCGCCATGCGGATGGCGTCGGGCGCCATGTTGGACAGGACGCTGAGCGCGAGCTTGGGGCCGACGCCGGAGACGGTGATGAGCTTGTGGAACAGGTCCAGCTCGTCGTCGGACGCGAAGCCAATCAGCGACAACTCGTCCTCACGCACGACGAGGTGCGTGTGGAGCAGCACCGCGTCGCCCGGGAAGGTGGCGGTCAGCAGCGGCTGCGGGACGAGCACGCGCAGGCCCACGCCGCCGACCATCACGATCAGCGCGTCGGTGGTGCGCGCGTAGACGGACCCTTGCAGGATGGAGATCATGTTGCCTCGGAAATTGAAGATTGAAGATTGAAGAATCAACCCTGGTCTTCAATCGGTCATCTTCAATCTTCAGTTTTCAATCTTCAGTCGTCGTATGCGGCGGCTTTGCAGGTGACAGACGGCGATGGCGATGGCGTCCGCCGCATCGTCGGGGCGGGGGATGTGGTCGAGGTTGAGCAGCAGACGGACCATCTCCTGCATCTGTCGCTTGTCCGCGTTGCCGTAGCCGCTGAGCGCCTGCTTGACCTCGGCGGGCTTGTACTCGAACACGTCCAGTCCGGCCTGCGCCGCGGCCAGCAGCACAACGCCGCGCGCCTGGCCAACCGTGATCGCCGTCGTGACGTTGCGGCCGAAGAAGAGCTGTTCGACCGCGACGGACTCGGGCTGATGCTGCCGCATGAGCGCAAGCGCGGCGTCGTGAAGCGTCTTGAGCCGCTCGGGCATGGGCGCGCCCGGCGTGGTCTCGATGGCGCCGTATGCGATCAAGACGACATTGCCGCTGCCGTCCTCGTCGACGACCCCGTACCCGGTCGTGCCGATGCCCGGGTCGATGCCAAGGACGGCGCCGGTGGGCTGCGCCATCAGCCCAGCTGCGCCAGCGCTTCTTCGCTCAGTTCGAGGTTCGAGTCGACCTGCACGACGTCGTCCAGCTCTTCGATGTGCTCGATCAGGTTGAGCACCTGGAGGCTCTCGGCCGGGCTGAGCGAGACCTGCGTCTTGGCGATCATGCGCGTGTCGGCGTCGGTAATTTTGTGCTTCGCGTCCAGCACCGCCTGGCGGACGGCCTGGAGGTCGCTCGGCGCGGTCCAGATTTCGGCGTACCCGTCGCCGAACTGCACGTCTTCCGCGCCCGCTTCGAGGGCCAGCTCGAAGACCTTATCCTGGTCTTTCGGCCCGATTTCGAGGCTTATCAGCCCCTTCTGGTCGAAGAGCCACGCGACCGAGCCCGACTCGCCGAGCGCGCCGTTGGCCTTGGTCAGGGCGCGGCGCAGCTCACCGACGGTGCGGTTCTTGTTGTCGGTGACGACCTGGATGTAGAGCGCGACGCCGTGCGGGCCGTAGCCTTCGTAGGTGACTTCTTCGAGCTGGCCCGCGTCGGGATCGAGGCCCGCGCCGCGCTTGATGGCCCGGTCGATGTTGTCCTTGGGCATGTTTTCGGCCTTGGCCTTGTCGACCGCCAGGCGAAGGCGGAAGTTGAAGTTAGGATCGGCGCCACCCCGGGCAGCGAGCTGAATCTCGCGCGCCAGCTTGGTGAACATCTGCCCACGCTTGGCGTCGGCGGCGCCCTTCTTGCGCTTGATGGTGGCCCACTTGCTGTGACCAGACATATGTCGATACCTCCTTGTAATAGAAGATTGAAAATTGAAGATAGCAAATGGCTTCCTCGCCTCAATTCTCAATTTTCAATCTGTGATCTTCAATGATCGATGGCCGCCTGCAGGAACGCCTTGAAGAGCGGGTGCGGGCGGTTGGGGCGCGAGAGAAACTCCGGGTGGAACTGCGTGCCGAGCATCCACGGGTGGAGCGTGCGGTCGAGTTCGGCGATTTCGACGAGTCGGCCGTCAGGCGAGAGGCCGCTGAAGTTGAGGCCCTTGTCCGTGGCCTGCGTCCGGTAGCGGTTGTTGAACTCCCAGCGATGGCGGTGGCGCTCACGGATGCGGGGTTCGGGCGCGTAGGCTGCGCGGGCGAGGCTGCCTTCCTGCAACTGGCACGGCCAGAGTCCCAGTCGCATCGTGCCGCCCATGTCTTCGATGCCCTGCTGATCGGCCATTAACGAGATGATCGGATCGGGCGTCTTGGGGTTGAACTCGGTCGAGTTAGCGTCGGAGAGACCGAGGACGTTGCGGGCGAACTCGATGCACATGACCTGCATGCCGAGGCAGAGGCCGAAATACGGGATGCGGTGCTCGCGCGCGTACTTCGCCGCGGCCACCTTGCCCTCAATCCCGCGCTCGCCGAAGCCGCCGGGCACCAGAACGCCGTCCACCCCCTCGAGCGCGGCGAGTCCTTCGGGCTTTTGCAGCGTCTCGGCGTGAATCCAGCGGATCTCGACGTCGCGGTCAAGCGACCAGGCGGCGTGGCGCAGCGCCTCGCGCACGCTCATGTAGGCATCTTCCAGCTCGATGTACTTGCCGACGACCGCGATGCAGGCCGTTTCCTTCGGGCAGTGGATGCGCTCGACCAGCGCGCGCCAATCGGCGAGGTCTGGCCCGCCGACTTTGAGTTCCAGCCGGTCAGCAATAATGCCGGCGACGCCCTCCTGTTCGAGCATCAGCGGGACTTCGTAGATGCTCTTGGCTGTGTACGCGGGGACAACCGCGCGGGCGTCGACGTCGGTGAAGAGCGCGATCTTGTCGCGCACGCTCTGGCTGACCGGCTTATCCGAGCGGCAGACGATCATGTCAGGCTGGATGCCGATAGAGCGGAGGTCGCGGACGGAGTGCTGCGTGGGCTTGGTCTTGAGTTCATTGGAGCCGGAGAGGAACGGCAGCCAGGTGACGTGGATGTAGTAGGTGCGGTTGCGGCCCACGTCGTTGCGCATCTGGCGGATGGCTTGCAAGAAGGCTTCGCCCTCGACGTCGCCCACCGTGCCACCGACTTCGACAATGACGACGTCAGGATCGCCGTAGCGCGCGGCATCTTGCACGCGGCGTTTGATCTCGTTGGTGACGTGGGGGATCACCTGGATGGTGCCGCCGAGGAAGTCGCCGTGGCGCTCTTTGGCGAGGACGGCGGAATAGATCTGCCCCATGGTGACGTTGTTGGCTTGGCGGAGGTTGACGTCGGTGAACCGCTCGTAATGGCCGAGGTCGAGGTCCGTCTCGGCGCCATCCTCTGTGACGAACACCTCGCCGTGCTGGTAGGGGGACATGGTGCCGGGGTCGACGTTGATGTACGGGTCGAGCTTGAGCATGGAGACGGTGACGCCCCGGCTCTTGAGCAGGCGGCCGATGGATGCGGCGGTGACGCCCTTGCCGAGGCCGGATGCGACGCCGCCGGTGACGAAAACAGAGACACGGAGATAGCTTCCCCGTGTCTCTGGCGAAGATCAAGCGAATTGCCGGCTGAATGTCGGGTATTTGAGCACTCGACGTTGGGACGTCATGGGCGTATCCTGTTCAAAGTTTACGCCGCATTATAACACGGGTGCGCCGGGAAGGAAAACGACGGTCAAAGCATTGTGGCCGGGCGCGCGGTTAGCCGGCGCGCTAGCGCAGGGGGTATTTGGTGTGTTGATGGCAGATAGAGTTGCGCGGCAGGGCGGCGGGGCATATACTTGACGGCATGAAAGCGATGGACGGAGCGCAAACGCTTGACTTGTTGCGAGAGCATCTGCCTGAGCTCCGCCAACGCTTCGGTGTGCGCGCGCTGGCGCTGTTTGGCTCTGTGGTGCGGGGCGAGGCGACGGCGGAGAGCGACGTGGATGTGCTGGTCGAGTACGACGATGCGCCGACGTTGTTCGAGTTCGTGCGGCTGAAAGCGCATCTGAGCGAACTCCTCGGCGCGCCTGTGGATTTGGTCATGCGGAGCGCGCTGAAGCCGGTGATTGGGGCGGCGATTCTGGCGGAGGCGGTGGATGTATGACGCGGCGCGCTTACACTGACTACCTTCGTGACATCCACGAGGCGGCAGGCTATGCGCTGGAATTTGTAGAGGGCATCACCTTCGAGGAGTTCGACCGCAACATCGAGAAGGTGTTCGCCGTGCTGCGCGCGCTGGAGATCATCGGCGAGGCATCACGGCAAATCCCGTTTGAAGCGCAGCAGCAGTATCCGCACCTGCCGTGGCAGGAGATGATCGGAATGCGGAACGTGCTGGCGCATGAGTATTTCGGCGTCGATAATAGGGTCGTGTGGCGCACAGTGCGCGAGGACTTGCCCGCGTTGCGGGATGAAGTAGGAAAAATTCTCTAGCTGGTGAATCGCGAGGTGAGGCGCGCGCAAGGGCCTATAGGCTCAAGGCGCTGTTGATCGAATTACCCCGCAATCGCCTCGGCTAATGCTCCCCCGGCCCCCACGAGAAATCCCTCACACCCCGCCCTTCCCGTAATTACCGCTCCCCAATCCGTTCTATATAGCAAAAGATACATTAGCCGGCCAGCCCCCGGCGCTCGCCGGCGACGCGCTTTCCCGTCGCCGCCTCTTCCGCAAGGAGGAACCTATGCGACCTGTCCCGCTGCGCCGCGTGGCGCGCTTGTTGCTCGGCCTGAC
>JALOOB010000061.1 GCA_025454635.1 Anaerolineae bacterium | reverse complement strand
GCCATCATCTCGCCAAACCCGCGGCAGTGCGCGATCATGTCAACCGCTTCAAGCAGGGCCTCCGCATCGCCCCACCGCGGCAGGAAGCCTCCCGTCTCAGCTGCGGTGAGCAGGCCGCGTTCCACAAGCTCCATGACGTAGGCGATCGTCACGCCCGTGCTGATCGTGTCCAGCCCCCAGCGCGCGCACAGCTCGTTCGCCTTCGCCACCGCAAGGAGATCGGTCACGCCGCACGCGCTCCCGAACGCGCCAAGCGTCTCATACTCCGGTCCGCCGTACGCCCCCTCGATGGTCGTCCGCCCTGCCAGTGTCGTCTTCATCAGCGGCTGATCGGAGAACTCGCGGCCGTCGTACTCCACCACCTGCTTGCAGTAAACCGGGCACGCCTGGCACGTATCACGATCAGTGCGGATCGTCGCGGCCATGAGCTTGCCGTCGATGCTCTTTGCCTCTGGAAAGCGCGGGTCCTGGAAATTTCGGACGGGTAGGTTGCTGGTTCTTGAGTGATGGTAGACGCTGCCCGGGGTGCCCATCTGGATCGCCCAGTCCATGCTGGTCTTGTAGTCCCCACCCAGCCACTTCGCGACCGCCATCAACCGCGGCCGGTTGCCCTGAGGGAGGTTCTGCGTCCCGCGCACGGCAACGGCCTTGAGGTTCTTGCTGCCCATCACCGCGCCCAGTCCGTTGCGGCCGGCTGCGCGGTTGATGTCGTGCATGATGGCCGAAAAGAGAACCCCGTTCTCCCCTGCCACGCCGATCTGCGCGACGCGCGTCTTGCTGTCGCCCAACTCGGCCCGAATCGCGGCCTCGACGTCCGCCGTGTCGCGCCCCCACAGATGCTCGGCCGGGCGAATAGTCACCTCGCCGTCGCGAATGGCGAGATAGACCGGCCGGTCCGCGCGGCCGTGGATCACGAGCGCATCCACCCCCGCGCGTTTGAGCTCGTGCCCCCACCATCCGCCGGCTTCCGAGCTGGCGATTGCGCCCGTAAGCGGGCTCTTCGCGCCCACACCATGCCGGCCGCTTGCCGGCAGGTTCGTCCCCTGCAGGATGCCCGGCGCAAACACAAGAATGTTCTCCGGGCCCAACGGGTCCAAGCCCGCCGGCGTGTAGCGCAGCAACAGCCACGCGACCAGCCCCCGCCCACCGACGAGACGGGCATATACCTCATCGGGCGGCGTTTCGAGCCACTGCCGCCCATCCGTCAGATCGACATGCAGGATCTTGCCCCAGGTTCCACCGATGGCCATTCTCTTCCTCCTACACCCCTGAAGACTCAACCGCCGCCCAGCGCGGGCAGGAACTCAACAACGTCGCCTTCGGACAGCGGCGTCATCCACTCCGCGAGGCGGCCATTCACCATTATGACAAGCCCGGTGCGCGGCTCCAGACCGGCCCGAGCGGCTGCCTCGGCAACCGTTGCGGCCTCAAGTCGCAACTCGCGCGCGGGCAGCATTTCCTCTGCGTGGATCGTAACTGTCATACCTTGCAGCTTCCTCTCGTGCGCGGGTCGATGATGGCAGCCGCGCTTTGTGGCGTTTTGCTCAACGATGATAACACGACGACCCAAACAAGTGAATAATCGCAGCTACAAATGGCGCCGGAGCCGCGCCGGCGGGCTTTAACGCGCAAGTCCGGGCTCGCGCCCGGACTTGCCAATCCCTCGACCCCTGGCACTCGAATCACCCGCCCTCCGGCCTTCAACGCCGCATAGACGCGGCCGGCGAGGCGGGTAACTCACATTGCCGATACCAGTTGCATCGCCATGGCGGGCGCCGAAGCGGTCTCGCCCTCGACCTCCCACACCTGGACGTTCGCCTCGATGTATTGCTCACCCAGCACTCGGGCCACCGAAACCCGGTGATGCCCGTCACGCACGAAGTACATATTTCCAACCTGCACGAGAGAGATCGCCGGGAGGCTCGTCCCGCACAGCCGCGCCGCATAGATGCCGGCCCAGCGCTGCGCGCCGGACTCGCTCAAGGGCAGGAACTCCGAGTCAAAGTCGCAGACCCGACATTCGCTGCCCAGAATATTGCTAATCTCGACCGTGACGCAACCCTTCTCGTAGATCCCCTGGACCGTCTTCTCTTGACGAACGACGGCCAGATCAAGAAGCCGGCGTGACTGGCCGCTCACCTTGGCAAGGAGACGTCGGACAACTGCCCGCATCCGCAGAGAATGAAACCGGGAAACCCCCTTACCAATCACCGCCGCTTCGTAATCGGCGTAGTGGCGGGCCGCCGAGGCTATTGAACTAGCTTGAAGTGCGCCGTAAGAGTCGTACACCGCAAGGCTCCTGAGTCAAACGGCCCGGCTGCCGGTCCTTCTACGCCATGCCCAGCGCCAGCGCCGGCCGCCCCGCGAGCGGGGAGGTGCGCGGGCTCGGCCGCGGCTCGGGCCGGACGTCTCGCGTCTCAATCCCTTCCGCCATCGCAGCCCGGGCCCGGTGCAACCGGCTCTTGACTGCGCTGACGGTGGTTCCGGTTGCCTCCGCGATCTCTTGGTAGGAGAGATCGTACCAGTACAGCATCACGACCGCAGCCCGGTCCTTCGCCGGCAGCGTTTCCAGCAACGCTTGCACGTCGGCTGCGCGTTCGCGCTGGAGGGCCGAATCCTCGGGGCCGACGCGCTTCTCACGCAGCATCGGATGTCCGGCCAGGGGCTCATCGTCGATGTCGACCCACGTCACCCGCCGGCGGCGCAGCCGGTCAATGCAGTAGTGGCTCGCGATCGAGAAGATCCAGGTCTTGAAAGACCGCTCGGCATCGTACCGGTGGAACTGGGTATATGCCCGAAGGAAAGTCTCCTGAGTCGCGTCCTGAGCCTGGTCGGCCTCGCCCAGCATCCTGTAGCAGAGATTGTAGATCGCCGTCTGATAGGTCTGCACCAACAAGGTGAAGGCCGCCTGATCGCCCTGCCGGGCCAACGTGATGATATCCTGCTCGCTCATGGTGTGACTCCCCTTCTTACTGACCAGCCACCGTGTCCAGCGCCTGCAAGAGGCGTGCTGGCGGCTCACCCTTGTTGACAAAAGCGTCGGCGCCTGCTGCCAGGGCCTGCGCTTCGTAATCGCCGTACATCGAGAGGACAATTACCTTGATTTGCGGCCACCGGGCCTTGATCGTCCGTGTCGCCTGAAGCCCATCCATCTCGGCCATGCAAACATCCATTAAGATTGCGTCCGGCGCCCAACTCTCCGCCAGTGCGATGGCCTCCCGCCCGTTCGTGGCCTCTTTTAGCGCCGCCACTTGCGGGTGCGTGCCTACGAGCGCCTTCATGCTTTGCCGAGCCCTTGCCAGGTCATCCACGATCAAGATCCGCATGTCCATCTTTTCGACCTTGCGCTGCCCTTGAGTTCATTACGTCCGTGCCGCAGCGTCACGCATAAGATATCAGCCTGCGAACAAACGCGCATCGGGATAACTGAGGGAGTCGCGGTACACAAAGAGACCACCCTGGCGGGTGGTCTTCTGAAGGTTGTGGGTAGAAGCGTCTACTGATTTTCTGGTATTGCTGCCCGACACCGTTTTTTGCCACAGGGGCTACCGAAGGACCGAGGTCTCTGCGCCCTCGGTGTCCTCTGTGGCAAGTCTAGCTATCTTCTCCAAACGAAGGGATGTCGTCGAGGGATGCCAGTCCTTCGCGGAGCGCAAAGAGCGCGGCCTGCGTGCGGCTGGCGAGGTGGAGCTTGCCGAGGATGTTGCTAACGTGTGTGCTTACCGTCAGTTCGGTGATAACAAGCTTCTCCGAGATTTCGCGATTGCTCCGGCCCTGGGCGACGAGCCGCAGCACTTCCATCTCTCGCGCGGTCAGCGGGTCGGTCGTCGGCTGATCCTTGGAAGGATGCGCCAACTCGAAGAGGACTTTGCTGGCGATGGACGACTCGAGCGACGGCTGGCCTTTGTGCACCTGCCGGATTGCCTGGAGCAGCTCGAACGGCCCGGAGTCCTTAAGCAGGTACCCGAGCGCGCCCGCCTTGATCGCCGGAAAAACCTTGTCGTCCGCCGCAAAACTGGTCAGGACGAGGATCTTCACTCCCTTGAGCTGAGACGTTATCTGCCGCGTGGCCTCGATACCGTCAATCTTCGGCATCACGAGGTCCATCATGACCACGTCGGGCCGCAGGGCCTGCGCCTTGGCGATGGCCTCTGCGCCGTCCGAGGCCTCGCCGACCACCTCAAAATCCGGCTCAGTCGCGAGCAGCGCCGCGATGCCCTTGCGGACAATCGCGTGATCGTCGACCAACATCACCCGTATTTTCTGAGCCATGCTAACTCCTTACGACTGAGCGTGAGCGAGAACAAGGCGACGTGCCGTCGCTTAATGTGTGGCGCCGTCCAACGGCGCCTCGACTGTGATGTTTGTGCCCTGCCCCGGCGCGCTGTCGATGGTCAGGCAGCCGCGGATACTCTGCGCGCGCTCGCGCATCCCGCGCAAGCCGAGTCCGCCGCCTTCCATGGCAGCATCTGGCGCAAAGCCTTGGCCGTCATCGCGGACTTGCAGCCTGATCAGGTTAGGGCTGTAGGTGAGCGCGACGGTAACCCGTTTGGCGCGCGCGTGTTTCAGCGTGTTATTCAGCGTCTCCTGCGCGATGTGGTAGATCTCCTCCTGCAGCGCGGGCGGCACGAGCGGCGCAAACTCCACGCCCTCCTGGATGAGCTCCGCCTGCACCCCGCCGCGCGTCTCGACAGCCTGCAGCCGGGCATTGACTGCGCCCGCCAGCCCCATCTTCTGCAGGTCCATCGGCCGCAGCTCGAAGATCAATAACCGCATCTCGCGCAACGCCTCCTGGGAGGTGTCACGCAGTTCACGCAGGTGGTCCGCCGCCTGGCCCGTAGCGCCGGCTGCAAGCAGCCGCGCCGCGGCTTCCGCGTAGAGCGTCACGCTATAGAGATTCTGTGTGACCGAGTCGTGCAACTCTCGCGCAAGCCGGTTGCGCTCCTCCGCGGCAGCGGATGTCTTCGCCTGCTCGCGCAGCCGCGCAGCATCGATGGCGAGCGCAGCCTGGTCGGCCATCGCCTGCGCCAGGCCGATGTCTTCCTGGCTGATCGGCCGCGCGTCAGAATAATACAGTGACAGCGTGCCGAAAGCCTCGTCATAGATCATGATCGGCACGGTCAGGAGCGCCCGGAACGCCTGGACGACACGTTCCACAATCGCCAGCGGCATCGTGCGGGGGAGCTCGCTGCGTTCGCGCAGCACCTGGAGGAACGACGCGGTGTCGGGAATCACGATCGGTCGGCGCTCGGCCAACGCGCGCCCTGACGCAACAGTCCCCGGCTCGATCCGCAGATGCTCGACGAAGTCCGTCTCGAGCCCGTGGTGCGCCTGGGGCGCCAAGACGTTGGTAGCCGGTTCGAGCCGCATGAGCGCCGACCCGTCTGCGCCAAGCATCTGGCACGCCTGCCGCGCAATCAGGTCCAGCGTACCCTGCAGCGACTGCCCGGAGTTGAGCACCGAGAGCACTTCGCGCAACCCCTCTGCCACACGGCGGCGGCGCTCCGCTTCGTCGCGACGCTCCTGCTCGTTCTCATACAGCCGAGCATTATCCATCCCCACGCCGATCTGACGGCCTATCGCCATCAGCATACTCGACTCATCGGGCGCAAGCGCACGCGGCCGGCTGCAGCTCAGCGACATGCTGCCAACAAGCTGGTCCTTTGACACGAGCGGAATCGTGACCACGGTGCTCAGCCCTTCCGCCAGCATGATCGACTTCAGTGCACCCTCATCGAGGCCCTCCGGCTGCCACACTTCCGGCGCATCCATGTGTCCCTTAACGTCTGGCAGCACGCGGTCAATGGGCAACTTCTGCACCGCCTCCACGAATGCCGGCGAGTGGTTACGCTGCGCGACCAGTTCCAGGTACTCGCCCGACGCATCGGTCACGTACACCGCCCCATGATCGCATCCCAGGAGTTCCGCGCTCACCCCCAGCGCATCGCGTGCGATGTCGCGCAGATCAAGCGAGCGGCTCACCACAGATGCCACGGTGTTGAGCGCAATCAACGCGCGCGTTCGCTCCTGAACCCGACGCTCCAGATCGCGGTATGCGACCTGCAGATCCTCCTGAGCGCGGCGTTCCTCCGTGATATCGTCCAGCATTGCGATGCGGTAAAGCGCCCTGCCGTCGCCCCGCCGCGCCAGCGTCACCGTCAACCGCCCCCAAATCACCTCGCCGTCCTTCCGAATGTACCGGCGCTCGAGCTGATAACGCTGCCGCTTGCCTTCGTGCAGTTCCTGGATCAGGTCTTCGCGGATCGTCGTATCCTCGGGATGGATGTAGGCTGAGGCCGGCAGCGCGCGCAGTTCGTCCGGCGTGAGGCCGAGGATACGCGTGACCGCGGGGTTCACTTCGATCAGATCTCCGTTCAGATCGGAGACGACGATGCCCACGTCCGCGCTCTCGAACAACGTCCGGAAGCGCGCCTCGCTCGCGCGCAGTGCCTGCTCGGCGCGGTGCGCCTCCACGGCCACGCCGACGAGATGGGCGATGGAGCGGATCATCTCCGCTTCCTCGTCGGTGGCCTTGTGCGGTTCGAGATAGTAGACGGAGAACGTCCCCAGGCCTTCCCCGTCGCTGCTAATGATCGGCTCGGCCCATGCCGCGCGCAGACTATGCTCCAGCGCCGTCGCGCGGGTTTCGGGATAAGCGTCCCATCGAGGGTCGGTTACCACGTCCTCAATTATCACGCGCTGTTTGCGGCGCAACGCACCCGCGGATGGCGTGTCGTCGCGGCTCTTGTCCATTAGTGACTGGAGCAGCGCGACCAAATCGGCGCCAAGCGTGCCCACCGCGGCCGGCTTGAGCCGCCGCGTGTCGTCGTCCACCAACCACGTTACGCACCGCGTCCCCGGCCAGTGCTCTTCGATCTCCAGCATCAACTCGCGCAACCGCTCATCGAGCCCGTCGCCCGCTGCGATGCCTTCCAGAAAACGGCTTTGCCCGTGCAGAATGCCCTGGGTGCGCTTGAGTTCGGTGATATCCGTGTTCGATCCCGCTACGCGATACGGCTTACCGGTGGCGTCGCGCAGAGCCATGCCGCGCATCAAGAGCCAGCGATACGTGCCGTCCTTGTGACGCAAGCGGTGTTCGACCTGCAACGTGGGAATTTCGCCGGCCATGTAGGCATTAAACGCCTCCTGCACCCGCAGCGCGTCCTCGGGATGCGCCAACGAAGGCCACGTGCCCTCATTGTTCGATAACTCTTCATCCGCGTAGCCCAGCATCGTCTTCCAGCGCGGCGAAAGATAGAGAATGTTAGCGCGTAGGTCCCAGTCCCAGATGCCGTCGTTCGCGCCCGCCATGACCAGTTCGAGTTGTTCGTTTTTGCGCCGCAGGTCGTCATACGTGTTCGAAAGCTGCCGCGACATGATGTTAAACTGATCGACGAGCCGTTCCACCTCCACGAAGGAGCCGGAAGGGATTGTCTCTCCGAAGCGGCCACCGGCCACATCCTGCGCCGCGTAGGTGAGCCGGTCGATCGGCTGGATGATGCGACGTACGCCCCAGGCCACGACGAGCGCGGGGACCAGCACGCCAAGCGCTAGCAACACTATCAGGAATCTGCGGTAAGGCGCGCTCGGCTCCATAAGAGCGCTCCAGCTGGTTTCGCGCACGAGGCCCCACGGCGTGCCGGGAACAGGCGCGTGGCTGGAAACCACGTCCTCGCCGCCCGAGCTCGCGCGACGCGCGCCGCTCTCGCCTGCATTGACCGCCGCGACGGCCGGTGTCTGACCCGCGTCTGTGCCGATCTGCTCAAAGTCCGAGTGATAGATGGCTTTGCCGGTGCTATCGACCAGAACCGTCTCGACGCCGAGGCCGGCGCGCAGGCGGATCACGCTCCCGTATAGGGCACTCGTAGTCGTCGCGCCTACGCGAAACATCCCCGCAAGCGAGCCGAGCAGCTCGCCGGTATCGTTCACTACCGGCGCAGCCATCACCACGACTTCCGCGCCGCTCTCTTCATCCAGGATTACGTTGCTGAAGGCCGAGCGTCCCGTCCGCACCACCTCTCGAAAGAAATCTCGGCCCGACCAGTCCTGTCCGAGCAGGTCGTCCCGCGTTGGCTGCGCAGCAATGACTCGGCCGTAGTTGTCAAGCGCAACGACGCCTGCGTCAAAGGTCACCAGGCGGTTGGAAGCATCGCTCAGGGCAGTGCGGAGGGCGAGCCTGTCGCCATAAGCCCGGCTAACCCCGCGGCCGACCTCTTCGAGGACATCCGTGTAGTCGCGCAAATGGGTGGCAAGTTGGTTGGCTGAGAGCCGCGTTAGTTCTTCGCTCTGCTGCAACACGAGATCGCCCGCGCTGCGCTGATAAGCGTAGAACGCGACCAACGCAACGGCGAGCATGATGATCGCAGTCGGAACAAATGACCAGGCTACAATCTGAGCGCGTAGACTGCGCATAGGGCGGAGTGACATTCTCACCGGCCGGGGACGGATTTGCTGTCGCACTGGCGGGCTGCTGCTCACCCGCCTGCCAGGCGCGCCTTAACGGCACACCTCGTTCATTTTACCACAGTCTTCGCCAGGGCATCCACCTCCGCAAGCCAGCTCGCGGCACTCGCATCGGAAGGCATCCGCCAGTCTCCGCGCGGCGAAAGGGCAACGGAGCCAACCTTTGGGCCGTCGGGCATGGCCGAGCGCTTGAACTGCTGGCTGAAGAAGCGACGGTAGAATACTCGCAGCCACTTGAGGATAGTTTCTGGCGCGTAGTCGCCGCCAAATGCCTGGCGCGCGAGGAAAAAGACCTTCGCGGGCGGGAACCCGTAGCGGATCGCGTTGTAAAGGAAGAAGTCGTGAAGCTCGTACGGACCGATGGTGTCCTCGGTCTTCTGCTCCAACGCGCCTTCCTTCCCCAGCGGCAGCAGCTCCGGCGTGATCGGTGTCGCGCTAATATCGCGCAGTACGCTCGCCGCTTCGCCCCGGAACTCCTCCTCGGCCGCCCAGTCGACCAGATAGCGCACCAGCGTCTTCGGCACGCCCGCGCAGACGTGATACATCGACATGTGGTCGCCGTTGTACGTCGCCCATCCTAGCGCCAGTTCCGACAGGTCGCCCGTGCCCACCACGAACCCGCCGATCTTGTTGGCGACGTCCATTAGTATCTGCGTCCGCTCGCGCGCCTGCGCATTCTCGTAGGTCACGTCATGAAGGTTCTCGTCGTGGCCGATGTCCTTGAAGTGCTGCCGCACCGCGTCCGTGATCGGTATCGTGCGGAAGCCCACGCCGAGGTGCTCGGCCAGCTTCTCCGCATTGCCGCGCGTCCGCGGTGTCGTGCCAAAGCCGGGCATCGTGATCGCGTGGATCCCCGCGCGCGGCAGGCCGGCAAGGTCGAACGCGCGCGCCGTGACCAAAAGGGCGAGCGTGGAATCCAGCCCGCCGGAAAGCCCAATTGTCACGACCTTGCTGCCAGTATGCAGCAGACGCTTCGCAAGGCCCGTTGCCTGAATGTTAAAGATTTCCCGGCAGTGCTCCGCCCGCCGAGCCGGGTCAGCGGGGACGAACGGCATACGCGTGAGCAACGGGCGGATGAGCGCCGGTTGAGCCGCGCCGGCCGCCGGCTCGGGCAGTTCGAACGCCACGCGCCGGTACGCGCGCACCGGCTGCGCGGCGGAATAGGTGTTGCTTCGCAGCCGCTCGCCGAGGAGCCGCTGAACATCCACGTCCGCCACGGCCATCTGCGTGCTGAACTTGAAGCGCTCGGTCTCTGCGAGAATCGCGCCGTTCTCCGCAATCATCGAGTGGCCCGCCCACACCAAATCGGTCGTCGACTCTCCCGGCCCTGCGCCCGCATACAGGTATGCAGCCAGGGAACGGGCCGATTGCTGCCGGACGAGGTCGCGGCGATATTCCACCTTGCCCAGCAACTCGTTGCTGGCCGATCCGTTCAGCAGCACCGTCGCCCCTGCCTGCGCCATGTCCCCGCTCGGCGGGCTGATCGCCCACAAGTCCTCGCAGATTTCGATGCCAAGGACGAAGCCGGGCATATTCTCCGCAGCGAAAATCAGGTCCGGGCCGAACGGCGCTTCCGCGTCGCCGATGCGCACCGGCTGCGCCTTGCAGCGCGCGGCCGGCGTAAACCACCGCTCCTCGTAGAATTCGCCCGTGCTCGGCAGAAAGCTCTTGGGCGCCAAACCGACAATTCGACCCCCGGCCAGCAGCGCAGCGACGTTGAACAGCTTACCTTCGACCGCGAGCGGCAGCCCCACCACCGCCGCAAGGCCCGCGCGGTCCGCCGCTTCGGCGAGCCGGCCCACCGCCGCAAGCGCGTCGCGTAACAGGAGCGGCTGGAAGAACAGGTCGCCGCACGAGTACGCGGTAATGCACAACTCCGGGAACAGCGCGAGGCGCGCGCCGCGCTCTGCCGCGGCCGACATCGCCTCAATGAGTTTATCGGCGTTGAACTGCACGTCGGCCACCCGCAGCTCCGGGCTGACCACGGCCACCCGCGCAAAGCCAAAATCCATGGGCGAGAATTCGCTACTTGTTCGCATTGATCCTGCTCCATCCACTCGACAAACGCGACGCGGGTAGTGTATCACGGAGCGCCGAGCGGCGCGAGTTCTCTGGAATACGGTGACGCAAACGAGGACCCGCACTTGACGCCTTCCAGGGCAGCCTGCAATCTTCGTGATCGCTGGATGCCTCGTAGCGCACTCGCCCGCCCCTGCGCCCGCGCCGCCACCATCGGCTCTCGTCTCACCGCCGCGACTCGCCTCCGCCCTCTGCGTACTTGTGGGAAGAGCTTGTCAACACGAGGTCGACCATGCCCGATGACTTCCCCGCGCTCGATTTCTACACTCGCTTTTACGATTCGCTGCCGCGCAGCGCGGCGTACTCCGAGTTGTGCCGCCGGCTGTATGGCGCCGACATGGGGCAGCATGGCTTTTCGGACATGACGCAGGTCGACGGGCTGCTCGACGCCCTGCAACTGCGGCCCGGGGAGGCCGCCCTCGACCTGGGTTGTGGCGATGGGCGACTGGTTGAGTACTTCGCCGACCGAACGGGAGCCCGCATCACCGGGCTGGACCTGCTCCCCAATGCCATCGCTGCCGCAAAACAGCGGACCGAAGGCCGACGGGACGACCTGAGGTTCGTCGTCGGCGACATTGGGAGGTTGGAGGATGTTTTCCCGCCTTGCAGCTTCGACGCAGTAATCTCCATCGACTCACTCTACTTCTCAGATCTGGCCGACACTCTGCGACAGATGAAATCCCTGCTCCGCCCCTCCGGACGCATGGCGATCTTCTACTCACATGGCGCGGATCCCTGGCATCCGGTCGAAACCTTCCCGCGCGAGACCATCCCCGTAGAAGCCGGCCCGCTGGCCAGGGCGCTCCGCGCAAACGGGTTTGGGTACAATTGGTGGGACTACTCGGAGGCGGACTACGAGCTCGCCAAACGCAAGAAAGCCATCATCGAGTCGCTCCGGCCGGCCTACGCGTCGCCGGATGATGAGTTCCTCTGCGAGTGCCGCATGGGCGAAGCGGAAGGCGTCATTGCGGCATACGAGGCGGGCTGTCAGGCGCGCCATCTTTTTCTCGCCTGGGCTGCCCGAAGCCTTGCCGGCGCGACCGAAATTCCATTGCAACGTATAGTACAATGAAACGGGAGAGGCTTGATGCAACACTACGACTTCATTATTGCGGGCGGCGGGTGCGCCGGATTGACGCTGGCCTACCAGCTTCTTCACAGCCCCCTTCGCGATCGTTCGATTCTCATCATCGACCGGGACGACAAGGATCAAAACGACCGGACGTGGGCATTCTGGACAGACCGGCCCACGCCGTTCCAGCCCGTGGTGCACCGCGAGTGGGATCGCCTGCGGGTAATGACGGAGCGCGGCGAGCATTTCCTCCCCACCGCGCCCTGGCGCTACGTCATGATTCGCGGCGACGACTGGTATCGGCACATCCGCCACCTACTCGCTGCGCAGCCCAACGTCACCTGGCTCAAGGCGCCTGTCAAACGCATCGAGGATCGGGAAGATGGCGCGGTCGTTTGGTTCGATCCTGACGGTAACGGTCCCGAGCCTGTTCATCCCTGTCACGGAGGCTGGGTGTTTGACAGCATGTTCAACATCCATGCGTTCAAGCCCGACCCCGCATCCACCCGCTACCTTCAGCAGCACTTTAAGGGCTGGTTTATCGAGACGCCCGACGACCGGTTTGACATGTCCGCCGCCACCCTGTTCGACTTTCGCACACCACAAGAGAGCGAGCTTCGCTTCTTCTATGTCCTGCCAACCTCCCCACGCTCCGCCCTTGTCGAATACGTTGGGCTGAGCCTCGTTGACTTCGACACCCTGCTTGACCGCTACATCCGCACGGTGCTCGGCGTGCCCGACTACAAGGTGGTCAGCGACGAAATCGGCATTACGCCGATGACCGATCATGTCTTTCAGCGCGCGGGCGGGCGTCATGTCATGCGCACAGGGATTCACGGCGGCCTCGCCACCACCCGTTCAACGTGCCGCCGACCAGCCCGCGGGTCTACCGGTGGCTGGATTCGGTCATGCTCGACGTGATGCGCCGCAACCCGGACTGCCTCAAGGGAACGTTTCAGCGTATGTTCAGCCGGAACCCCGGCCCGCGCATCTTTCGCTTCCTTGACGAACGCGCATCGGCTCAGGATGCGCTTGCCCTCATCATGACCCTGCCCAAGCTGCCGTTCGTCACGGGCGCGGCGCGCGTGGCGATTAGCCACTTGCGGCCGCGGCGATCGCTCGGCTATGCGCAGGCTCAGGTGGGCCGTCGAAACGCGTCAGGCGCATAACAAGGAGGGCGCGCCGCAAATCTGCGCTTCCGCCGGATCTTGTGCTATACTCCGCCCCAGTTGTCTTTCGGAACATCTGGAACATCCTTTGAAACGACCCCGACTTCTCCTGATTCTATCCTGCGCATGTTTCTGCTTGCTGCTGCTGGGCGGCTGCGGGCAGGTGATTACGCGGCCGACGCCGACGCCGTCAGCCACGCCCACCGCGCGCGTGGCCGCAGTGACCATCGCCGCCACTACGCGCCCCACCTCCACACCCGCGCCCTACACGCCCGCGCCTACCGCCACGCCGACCGTCACTCCCACGCCGGTCATCTACCGCATTGCGTCCGGCGATAACCTGCTCAAGATCGCGACGAAATTCGGCGTCAGTGTTGCGGGCATCCAGGACGCAAACGGCATCACCGACCCGCGCTCGCTGCGCGTCGGGCAGGAACTCATCATTCCGGTCGAAGAGGCCGAAGCCGCGCCCGATTCGACTCCGACCGTCGAGGCGACGCCCTTGCCCTTCCAGGTCGGCAATCTCACCTTCAACAACACACCTCTCGGCGGACTGTGGGCGTTCGGCGAGGTCGTCAACACCACCGGGACCGAGTTGGAGCAGGCAGGCGTCACCGTGTCACTGCTTGACGACTCGGGCGCCGTCGTCGCCCAGGAACAGGTCTTCGTCGGCATCGATCTCCTCGAGCCCGGAGCCAAGGCGCCATTCGCCGTGCGCTTCGCAGCCCCCCCGCAGTCCTTCACCAGCTACCAGGCGCTACCATGGAAGGGCGTGCAGGGATACATAGGCAGCTACTACCTTGACCTGCAAGTGCGGGACGCGCAGGGGTCAGGGGAGCGGTACGCTACGTACACGGTGACCGGCAAGGTTGGCAACGTGGGGCCAGAGGACGCAGTGGAAGTAAGCGTAACAGTCACGCTCTACGACGCCCTCGGCCGGGTAATCGGCATGCGAAAGGCTGTCCCCGAGCACAACGTCATCCCGCGCGGCGGCGAGACCACCTTCACGATCGAGTTGACCCCGGCGGGCGGGCCGGTGGCGGATTTCGAGGCGCGGGCCCTCGGGCGGCGGTTGCCCACCCCTACCCCATAGGCGGAAGCGATGTACCTTGCGAAAGACGCCGGCGTCTTCTACCGTTTGGTTCAACGCGTGCTCTGGCTCTTCTTCCACGTCACAACGCGGCTGCGCGTGACCGGCCTCGAAAACGTCCCACTCGACGGTCCTGTGATCGTCTCCCCCAACCACCTACACATGCTCGACATCCCGCTCGTTGGCATGTGCGTGCGCCGGCGCACGGTCATCATGGCCGCGGATAAGTGGAAGGGCAAGCCGGGCGGCTGGGGCATGGAGCGCGTAACGCAGATCATCTACGTCGCGCGGGGCGAGCCGGACCGCGAGGCGCTCGCCGCGTCGCTAAAGGTGCTCAAAGAGGGTGGATCACTGGCGGTCGCGCCTGAAGGGACGCGCAGCAGACAGCCGGGGTTACAAAAGGGCCACGACGGCGCGAGCTACCTTGCGAGCCGCACCGGAGCCGTTATCGTGCCTGTGGCCGTGTGGGGTCACGAAAAGACGTTCAACGAGTGGCGCAGGCTGCGACGCGCCGAAATTCGCGTGGCGTTCTGCGAGCCCATCCGCTTGCCGCCCGAAGCGAGTCGCGCCCGCGCGCCTGAGCTGGAGCAGTACACTGCGCAGGTGATGCGCGCAATTGCCGCGCAGATGCCGCCCGAATATCGCGGCGTGTACGCATAGCGCGCCCGCGGCAGCCGACCCTACCGCGCGGCCCTCAACCGCGCGACCTCCGCCCACTCACCCAGCGTCAGCGTCTCTGCGCGCCGCTTCGGGTCCACGCCCGCTTGGCCCAGCCACTCCTCCGCCTCCGCCGGCGCGATCCCCATCCCCGCGGCCAGCGAGTTACGCAACTGCTTGCGCGGCTGGCTGAATCCCGCCCGCGCCACCGCAAAGAACTGATCCGCCGTTATGTCACTCGCAACCGGTTCCGCTCGCCGATCCAGCCGCACCACCGCCGATTCGACTTTGGGAACCGGGTAGAATGCGCCCGCCGGAATCCGCGCAACGATCTTGCCGGTAGCGTAGAACTGCGTCCCCAGCGCCAGCAGGCTCATCTCCGGCGGCTGCGCCACCATCCGCTCCGCAACCTCCCGTTGAACTGTGAGGACCAGGACGTCCGGCGCGGGATTCGACTCGAGCAGATGGCGTATGACGGCGGACGTTATGTAATAGGGTAGATTGGCGACGACCTTGTACGGCCGCCCCTCGGTCAACTCGGCGGGGTTCGTTTCGAGGATATCCGCATGAACAATGGAGACGTGCGGTTGCCCGGCGAAGCGCTCGCGCAGGAACGGAATCAGCCTGTCGTCCAGCTCCACTGCGACGACCCGGCCCGCCTGCTCGGCCAGCAGTTCGGTCAGCACCCCCGGCCCCGGCCCCACTTCCAGGACGGTGTCCCCGCGCGTGAGGTCCGCAGCGTACACAATGCGCGCGCGGTGCGCGGGATCGACGAGGAAGTTCTGCCCCAGCCCTTTCTTCGGGCGGATGCCGAGCGCCGCAAGTTGCGCGAGCAGCGAAGCCTCAGCCATTCGCGTCGTACAATACGGTCAGCGCGACCGACTCCGCGGCGACGCGCTCTTCGAGCCGAGTCACCGAGACCAGCTCGGCGCCGCAGCCGCAGCGGCGGCCCATCTCACGCTGAAGGCGCAGCCAGTCGCCCAGTTCGATGGCCGAGGCGCCCGCCGCGAACTCCACGAGCAGGTGCGGATCGTCGCCCGCCTCCCCCAGCAGCGCGACCCGGCTCACCCCACGCGGCGCCAGCAGTTCGCGCGCGGCAGTAGAGAGGCATTGCAGCAGGTCATCGCTCATGGCCCGCGGCCGGTTACTCCTCGTCTAGCTTCAAAATCGTCATGAACGCTTCCTGCGGGATCTCAACGTTCCCGATCATCTTCATCCGCTTCTTGCCAGCCTTCTGCTTCTCCAGCAGCTTGCGCTTACGTGTGATGTCGCCGCCGTAGCACTTCGCCAGCACATCTTTGCGCACGGCCTTGACGTTCGCGCGGCTCACGATCTTATTCCCCACCGCGGCCTGAATCGGCACATCGAACTGCTGGCGCGGGATCACATCCTTCAGCTTGCTCACGACATGCCCTTGTTGTGCACCTGGTCGCGGTGCACGATCATGCTCAGCGCGTCCACCGGGTCCTTGTTGACCAACACGTCAAGCCGCACCATGTCCGCGGGCCGGTAGCCCTCCATATGGTAGTCGAGGCTCGCATACCCACGCGTGCGCGCCTTCAGGTCATTATAAAAATCGGTCAGAATTTCTATCAACGGGATGTGATAGCTGAGCAGCACGCGCCGCTGGTCGAGATACTCCTGCGCCTTGAACTCGCCGCGACGCGACGTCACCAGGTCCATCACCTGCCCGATGAACTCCGTGGGCGTGAACACGTCAATCTGCACCCACGGCTCGCGGATTTCGAGCGTCTCCGTCGGATCCGGCAGTTCAACCGGGCTGTCGATGACGACCTCGCTCCCGTCCGTCTTGGTCACCTCATACTCGACGCTCGGCGCGGTGAATACGAGGTCGAGATCATACTCGCGCTCCAGCCGCTCCTGGATGATTTCCATGTGGAACAGCCCCAGAAAGCCGCAGCGGAACCCGTAGCCCAGCGCGGTGCTCGTTTCCGGTTCATACGAAAGGGACGCATCGTTCAGTTGCAGCTTCGACAACGCGTCGCGCAGGCTGAGATAGTCCGCGGCGTCACTCGGATAGACCGACGCAAACACCATCGACTTCATCGGCTTGTAACCGGGCAACGGCGTCTGCGCAGGGTTATTGTTGCGGGTGAGCGTATCGCCCACGCGCACTTCGGCCACGTTCTTCAGCCCTGTCGCAAGATACCCCACCTCGCCCGCTTCCAGTTTGCCGGTCGACCGCATGTCCGGCCGGAAAACGCCCACTTCGAGCGGTTCGAGCGTCAGCCCGGTGGACATGAGCCGGAGCGTCTGGTTCGCTGCGATGCTGCCGTCGACCACTCTCACGTAGGCGACTGCGCCCTTGTAGGCGTCGTAGTGGCTGTCAAAGATGAGCGCGCGCAGCGGCTGTTCGTGCTGGCCCCGCGGCGGCGGCACTTGGTGGACGATGGATTCGAGAAGCCCTTCGACGTTCGTGCCATCCTTCGCGGAGATCTTCAGCACCGAGTTCGCGGGCACGCCCAAAATCTCCTCGATCTCCTCCGCCACCGCCTGCGGTTGCGCGGAGACCAGGTCGATCTTGTTCACGACCGGGATGATCTCCAGGTCGTTTTCCATCGCCAGGTACAGGTTCGCCAACGTCTGCGCCTCGACGCCTTGCGACGCATCCACGACGAGCACCGCACCCTCACAGGCTTGCAGCGCGCGGCTGACCTCGTAGGCGAAGTCTACATGTCCGGGGGTGTCGATCAGATTAAGCTCGTACTCCTGCCCGTCCTTGGCCCGGTAAGTCATCCTCACCGCGGAGGCCTTGATCGTCACGCCCTTCTCACGCTCGAGGTCCATGCTGTCAAGCACCTGGGCCATCATCTCCCGGTCGGAGATAGTGCCGGTGATCTGGAGCAAACGGTCGGCCA
>JALOOB010000326.1 GCA_025454635.1 Anaerolineae bacterium | reverse complement strand
CTTACTTTACCCACCCGCGCGTCGCGACCGCATCGGCCACACGCTTCACCGACACGAGGTACGCGGCGAGGCGGTTGTGCGTCTTGTGCAAGTCCGCCATTTCGTGCACGGCCCGGAACGCGGTCGTCATCTTCTCCTCCAGCCGCGCCTGCACCTCTTCCAGCGGCCAGTAGAAGTTATACGCGTTCTGCACCTGCTCGAAGTAGCTCACGGTTACCCCGCCGGCATTGCACAGGAAGTCCGGGATCACATACGCGCCCTTCTTGAAGAGGATCTCGTCCGCTTCAGGTGTGGTCGGGCCGTTCGCCAACTCGGCAATGATCTTGCCCTTGATCCGATCCGCGTTCTCCGCGGTGATGACGTTTTCAAGCGCAGCCGGGACAAGCACAAGCACGGGCAACTCCAGCAGTTCGTTGTTGGTGATCGCCGTTGCGCCATCTTCGCGGTAGCCTTCGATTAGTTTCTTGGGATGGCGTTCCGCATGGGCGGAGATAGCCGGGATGTTCAGCCCGTTCGGGTTGTGCAGGCCACCCGAAACATCGCTGACCGCCACGATCTTCATGCCCATGTCGTAGCCAAGGCGAGCCGCCCAGCCGCCGACGTTGCCGAAGCCTTGCACGGCGACCGGCGCGCCCATCAGGTCGCAGCCGAGCACCTTCGCCGCCTCGCGCACCGTGTACAGGCCGCCGCGCGCAGTCGCGTCCCCGCGGCCGAGCGAGCCGAACATCGGGACCGGCTTGCCCGTAATCACACCCGGCACGTGTCGCCCCATGATCGTCTCGTACTCGTCGAGCATCCAGGTCATGATCTGGGGTGTCGTGTAGACGTCGGGCGCCGGCACGTCCTTCTCCGCGCCGATAAAATAGGCCACGCGGCGCATATAGCCCCGGCTCAGCCGTTCGAGTTCCGTCTGCGAGAGAGAATGCGGATCGCAGACGACGCCACCTTTGCCGCCGCCCAGCGGAATGTCCACCACTGCGGTCTTCCACGTCATCCACGCGGACAGCGCGCGCACGGTGTCGATCGTTTCGTCCGGATGGAAGCGAATGCCGCCCTTGGCCGGGCCGCGCGCATCGTTGTACTGGACGCGGAAACCCTGGAAAGTCTGGTAGGAGCCGTCGTCCATCTGCACGGGGATCGTGAAGTGGAGCTCGCGCATCGGTTCGCGCAGGAATGCGTGCATCGCGGGCGACAGCCCGAGGATTTTCGCGGCGTCGTCAAGCTGATGCTGGGCGATCTCAAAGGGATTCACCTTGCTAGACATGAGTCCATCACTCCTTTGTGCGAATTCACTGGAGGCTTTGGCGAGGACGAGCGGGGACCGCCGAGGTCGCCATCGTCCTCAGGCACTGCGCATTATACTGCTTTTGCGCCAACTGATACAAATTGCGCGATGTATTTCATGCGTCCGCGCTCCGCTTGAGCCCCCTACGCGGAGGCAGAGGCCCCCGGAATCCGTTCAACTGCCCGCGGCGTGAGGCCGGCGCTCGGCCAGGAAGCGCGCCGCAGCCGCAGCAAGCAGCGCCGCGCCCGTGGGCAGCGCGTCCTCATCAAAGTCGAAGCGCGGGTTGTGGTGCGGCGCGTTCAGCCCAAGCGCAGGATTGCCCGAGCCGAGCAGCATAAAGCAGGCGGGCACCCGATTGGCGAACTCGGAGAAGTCCTCAGATACCATAAACGGCGGCTGCCATACCACGTTGGTCGCGCCTGCGGTCTGAACCGCCACGGCGCGCGCGATCTCCGCCATCGCGGCATCGTTAATCACCGCGCTTGTGACGTCCTGGATCTCGAGCTCATAGCGCGCGCCCATGCCCGCGGTCACGCCGTCCAACAGCACCTTGAGCCGCGTCAGCACCGTCTCGCGCACCGTTGCGGAGAACGTGCGGATCGTGCCCTGCATCTCGACCGTTTCCGCGATCACGTTGAACGCGGTCCCCGCGTGGATCGTGCCGATCGTGAGCACCGCGGTCTCCTGCGGGTCGACGTTCCGGCTAACAATTGTTTGCAGCGCGGAGAGCACCTGGCCGGCGACCGCAATCGCGTCCACCGCTTCGTGCGGCAGCGCGCCGTGTCCGCCCTTGCCGCGGATCGTGATCTTGAGAACGTCGGCTGCTGCCATGATCGGACCGGCTTGCGCCACGACGCGACCGAGCGGCATGGTATTCCACAGGTGCAGTCCGAAGGCCGCCGCTGGCTGCGGATCGGCCAACGCGCCGTCCTCGATCATCGCCCGCGCCCCGCCCATGCCCTCCTCGGCCGGCTGGAACACGAGCAGCACCTGGCCGGGCAGGTCTTGCGCGTGTCGCGCAAGCAGCGTGGCTGCCCCCAGGCCCATGGCCACGTGGCCGTCATGCCCGCACGCGTGCATCACCCCGGGAACTCGCGAGCAGTAGGGCGCGTCGCTGATCTCCTGAATGGGCAGCGCGTCCATGTCCGCGCGCAGCATGACAGTCGGGCCGGGCTTGCCCCCGGTCAGCAATCCCACCACGCCGGATTGCCCGACGCCCGTCCGCACCTCGCAGCCGAGCTCGGAGAGCGCGCGCGCCACGACCCCTGCGGTCCGATGCACCTCGAATCCCAGTTCTGGATTTGCGTGAAAATCGCGGCGCCAGGCCGTGAGTTGGGCGGCGAGCGCCTCTGCTTCCGCCTTGAAATCGATGTCAATCATCTAAATCCACCGGCTCCCATGCGCATTAAGATGTCTGCCTAGTCCGTGATCCCACCGTACGTCCACGGCGTATCGCGCAAGATCATGGGACTGGCCTGCCGGCGCACGCCTGCGCCCGTCACTTCCCCGAGCAGAAGCGCATGGTCGCCGGGAGAGGGCGCTTCCGCGACCATTTTGCACTCAAGCCAGGCCATCGCCTCGGTCAAGAGCGGGCACTTCCCAAGGGTCATGCGGAAGGGCCACTCGTGTCCGGGGATGGCTTCGGTTGGGCCGGTTTGGTGCGCGAAGAAGCGCGCGGCCAACTCCTGCTGGTCATTGGCCATGATGTTTATCGCAAACCGGTGGGCCTTCCGAACGGCCTGCGCGAGATGCGAGTTTCGCCGGAGCGCCACCATGAGGAGCGCAGGCTGGAACGAAACCTGGCTGACCCAGGTCACCGTCGCCGCATGGGTGGCATCAGCCGTCGCGGCGGTCAGGACATAAACTCCGTTTGACAGGAAGTTAAGAGCTTCCGTCCGCACATCGTTGGGAGAGATGTCTGGCGTCATGGCTACCTCCTCGTAGATCAACCCCCATAATGCCACACCGTGTCGCGAAGCGCGAGCGAATGAATGCCGGGTGTTTGTATATCGGCATCGACCACGGTCCCGATGAACAGAGCGTGGTCCCCCGTTTGGCCGCATTGCTCGACCACTTCGCACTCGAGCCACGCGACCGCAGTGTGAAGGATCGGGACGCCGCTTGCGGAAAGCCGGTACTGATACCCGGCGATCTCCTCGGGGCCGATCTGCGAAACGCGAAAGAACGCACGCGCAAGCTCCGGCTGCTGCTCGCCCACGATGTGCAACCCAAACCGGCGCTCCACCTGCACCGCATCGCAGATGGTCGTTCCCTTGCGGAGCGCAACCGCGACCTGTTTCGGCTCGAAAGAAGTCTGCGTCGCCCAACTCACCGTAGCCGCTCGCGGTCCGTCAACGCCGCGGCAAGTCGCCACGAACAGGCCGTAGTGGAACATGCGCATGATGGCTTTCAAAGTATCGGCGTCCGCCAATGTTCCCTCCCGAATCCTACCACAAACTCGCGTCTGAGCGCCCCGCCAGGCTGCGCTCAATTGGCTCGCGCCACTGGGGGACCACATCCGCGCACGCGCGCAGCAAGCCGAAGCACCCCGCCAACATCTGATCGCCGTGCGGCACGGCAAAGTAAGTTGGCAGGCCGGCATCGCGCAGGAAGGCGCGCCGGGGTCCCACGACGGCAACATGTTCCAGCGGCAACGGCCGCTCGTCCAGCACCAGCGCGCCGTGTCCCTTGTCGGCGAACACGGCATCGTGACGAATCGTGCCGTCGGCCAGCCGTCGCAGCCATTCGACCAGTTGGAGCTGCGTCAACTCGCCGGTGTGGTGCTCGAAGAGGCGCGCAAAGCGGCCCCCTGCGAACTGGAAGGCGAGCGTGTGGAAGTTGCCGACGTTGACGACGACCGGCGCGT
>JALOOB010000060.1 GCA_025454635.1 Anaerolineae bacterium | reverse complement strand
GTGCTGATGAACGGGGAGCCGGTCAACTCGTGCATGGTGCTCGCGCCCGAGGCTGACGGCGCGGAGATCACGACGATCGAGGGGCTGGCGCACGACCAGCAGCTCGACCCGCTGCAGGAGGCGTTCATTGCCACGGGCGCGACGCAGTGCGGCTTCTGCACGCCGGGCATCCTCGTCAACGCCCGCGCGCTGCTCGACCGAAACCCGGACCCGAGCGACGCGGAAATCCGCGAGGCGCTCGTCGGGAACCTGTGCCGCTGCACGGGCTACATCCGCATCATCGACGCGATCAAGATGGCCGCGCGTCAGAACAGGGAGGCCGTCCGATGACCGCCGTCATGCCCCCTCCAACCAAACAGAAACGCCATGCGGTGGGCGAGAGCCCGCAGCGCATCGAGGGCCGCGACAAGGTGACCGGCGCGGCCACCTACGTCGACGATATGCAATTCGGGCCGAACCTGCTGTGGGGCGCGCTGAAGCGCAGCCCGATCGCGCACGGCGTCATCAAGCGCATCGACACGAGCAAGGCCAAGGCGCTGCCGGGCGTGCGCGTGGTGGTGACGGGCGAGGATTTCCCCGGCTACACGGGGCTGTACCTGAAGGACCGGCGCATCTTCGCGCTGGACCGCGTCCGCTATTATGGCGAAGCGGTCGCCGGCGTGGCCGCGGACACGCTCGAACTGGCGGAGAAGGCGGTCGACCTGATCGAGGTCGAGTACGAGGAGATGCCGGGCGTGTTCGACCCGGAGTACGGCGCGTCGGCTGAGGCGCCGCTGCTCCACCCGGACCTGGCGACTTACGAGTATGTGCCGTTCGTCTTCCCGCAGGCGGGAACAAACATCTCAAACTGGTTCAAGGTCCGCAAGGGCGACATGGAGCAGGGCTGGGCCGAAGCCACCGCCTCCGGCGGAGTGGTGTACGAGCACAAGTACAAGGTGCCGCACATCCAGCACGTGCCGCTCGAAACCCACGTGTGCGTCGCGCAGCAGGACGTCAACGGCAAGATCACCCTGTGGTCGTCGAGCCAGTCGCCCTTTGCGCAGCGCAACCTGATCGCCAAGGCGCTCCACATCAACCACTCAAAGCTGCGCGTGATTACGCCGCACGTCGGCGGCGGGTTCGGCTGCAAGGCAGGCGTGAGCATGGAGGGCGCAGCGGTTGCGCTGGCGATGAACTCGAAGGGCCGGCCGGTGAAGCTGCGCATGTCGCGCGAGGAGGAGTTCTACACGACGTTCGTGCGGCAGGGCCTCGTCGCCAAGATCAAGATGGGCATGGCGGCGGACGGCCGCATCACCGCGATGCAGAACACGTTCTACTGGGACGGCGGCGCGAGCACGGAATACGGCGTAAACATCACGCGGGCCGCGGGCTACTCGGGCACCGGGCCGTACTTCGTGCCGAACATCCACGTCGACAGCTATTGTGTCTACACGAACCATCCGGTCGGCGGCGCGATGCGCGGGTTCGGCATGCCGGAGATCCACTTCGGCATCGAGCAGCACATCGACCAGATGGCGCACAAGCTGGGGCTGGACCCGGTCGAGGTGCGCCTGAAGAATTGTCTCAAGGACGGCGACGAGACGCTGACCGGCATGAAGATGCACCCGACCGGGCTGAGCCAGTGCATTGCCGCCGCGGCGAAGGCGATCGACTGGGGAGCCCCCAACCCCCCGTCGGGGCCGCACAAGGTGCGCGGCAAGGGGCTGGCCGCGATGTGGAAGGCGCCGGCCATGCCGCCCAATCCGGGCTCCAGCGCGATCGTCCGGCTCAACGAGGACGGCACCGCGACGGTAAGCATCGGCGGCGTGGACATCGGGCAGGGCGCGCTGACCGCGATGGCGCAGTTCGCCGCGGAGGGGCTCGGCATTAAGGTCACCGACGTGCGCGTGAACACAGTCGACACGGATTACAGCCCGTACGAGTGGCAGACCGTGGCATCGCGGCTGACGTGGAGCATGGGCAATGCTGTCTTGCAGGCTGCGGAGACCGCGCGGCTTCAGGTGCTGCAAGCGGTCGCGCAGGCGTGGGAAGAGGACATTCAGAACCTCGACATCATCGACGGCACGGTCATTAGCTATGCGACGGAAGAGTCGGTGCCGCTGAAGGACATCGCGATCTACGGCATCCAGCGCAAGGACGGCACGTTCGTCGGCGCGCCGGTGGTGGCGCAGGGCCGCTTCATGCCGGACTACGTGACGCCGCTCGACCCGGAGACCGGGCAGGGGCCGCGCGCGGTCGTCCACTTCACCACGGGCGCGCAGGCGGTGGAGGTGGAGATTGACGACGAGACGGGCGAAGTGCAGGTGCTCAAGATCGTGTCGGCCTATGACGTGGGCAAGGCGATCAACCCGGAGATGGTGCGAACGCAGATGGAGGGCGGCGCGGTGCAGGGCATGAGCACGGCATTGCTCGAAGGGCTGATCTTCGACAAGGGCCGGACGCGCAACCCGAACTTCACCGACTACCGGATCGCGACCGCGGTGGACGCGCCGCTGGAGACGGAGAACATCATCATCGAAGTGCCGCAGGACGACGGGCCGTTCGGCGCGCGCGGCGTAGGCGAGCATCCGATGGTGCCAACCGCGCCTGCGATCGCAAATGCCGTGTTTAATGCGGCCGGCATCCGTATCGATTCGATGCCTTTAACGTCTCAGAAGATATGGGAAGCAATGCAGAAGTAATGGACGCTCATCACTAAGAACCGAAGAGACCAAGTTACACGAAGAGTTCACCGGCTTCGTGTAACTTCGGTTCTTCGATCCTTCGCGGTGAGGGGGACGAGAGGTTACTGTCGACAACGCTTGATATCTGATAGGGTTTGTTCTATAATCGCGCGAGTCTTACTTCACGGGGTTTCGGGCTGCAATTGCTGTTGGGTTTCCGATTGACGTCTCGATGAGGTGCGCATGAAACTAAAGCTGTCCGTCGTTCTGCTGGTCCTTATTGCCGTTCTCGCCGGCTGTGGGGGCCAGGGCGTCGAGCCGCCCACGGGCCCCACTACTTCTGCAGGCGAGCTTTTCCAGATTGCGCTCCCGCGACTCGTCATCGACGTCGACGCGGAGGGCAACCCGAGCATCCTCGGCATCTCCCCCGCCCTGCTCTCCACCTTCGGCGTCGACGCGGCGGGCTTCAAGCTGCCCCCCGAGCTGGTCGAACAGTTCATGAACGCAGGCGTCCAGCACCTCGAAGTGGCCTCGGTCGGCGACCGCATCATGCTGTTCGAGAACGGGAAGCCGCTGCCGCACCTGGGGTGGACGCAGGACTCGCTCAACCGGATGTTAGACCTGCTCGACACGCTTAAGGTCGAGAACTCGGCTACGATCCGGCGCATCCTGCCGATCATCACGCGCCTCGGCCTTGACGTCGTGCTGCGCTTCCCGCGCGATCCGGGCGCGGCGGAGATTCCGTTCGTGGATACGTCCACGGTGCGGAGCTTCCAGCCGACCGTGACGACTGAGCCGCCGTCGGCGGTGATCAAATTCGAGACGCGCTTCAACGAGCAGGGGCAGGCCGGCATGATGGGCCTGACAGCCGACGATCTCGCGGCGCTCGGCATGGGCGACCTGGTTCGGATGTCGCCCGAGACGCTGGCGAACTTCCAGGCCGGCAACATTCAGCACATGGAGATCCGCACGAAACCGGATGGCGCGTACATTTACAAGAACAACGAGCCGCTGCCCCGGTTGATCTGGGACACGCAGTTGCTGGCGAACGCGGTCGACCTTTACGCGCGCATGTCGCCCGACGCTCAGTTGCTGCCCCTGATCCAGCAGATTGCGCCCTATCTTGACCGGGCCGATCTCGGCGTTCTGCTGCGCTTCCCCGTTGCGGCAGGCCAGGCCGAAATCCCGGCCGAGTTGCACTAACCCGATCACAGTTTCTGCAGGAGGTGCGTAATGCGTAGGTTTGCACTGGTCGCGCTCGTTCTGGCGAGCTTGCTGCTGGCATCGTGCGGTCCGGCCATCATGCCGGCGGCGGCTCCGCAGACGGAATCCGGCGAGACATTTGTCATCGCTTTGCCGCGGATCGTGCTGACGTTTGACGAGCAGGGCAATCCGGGCGTCGAAGGCGTCGCTCTCGAAGAGATCGCGCGCAGCCTCGGTTTTGCGCTCGACCTGAGCCAGTACCGCATCCACGAGTTCTACCCGCAGTGGATGGAGGCGGCGAACATCCAGCACATCGAGCTGCGGCAGACGGGAGACGGCATTGCGCTGCTGGTGAACGGCGCGCTGATGCCGAGCCTGTCGTTTCAGGACGGGTCGCTCCAGCGCATCGCGGACGTGGCGCCGTTGCTCGGCCAGAACGGGCCGGCCATCGGTCAGTTGATCGCCAAGTTCGCGCCGCTGGTGCAGCGCCTCGGCCTCTCGGTGGTGCTGAAGTTCCCGCAGCAGGAGGGCGCGGCCGAAATCCCGTACGGCCCGGATGACATCAAGCTCGCGCAGTTGCAGCCCGCGGCTGTTGATCCATCGGCGGTTGCGAAATTCGAGGTGAAGTACGACGAGCAGGGCGTTCCGTCGATCCTCGGCATCTCGGCGCGGGACTTGCAGTCGCTCGGACTCAACGCGAACGTGGCGCTGGCGCCGTCGGTGCTTGCGCAACTTCAGGCCAACAACGTGCAGCACGTGCAGTTGAGCAGCCGCTCGAACGGCATGTACATGTGGGTGAACGGGAGCCCGCTGCCGGCCATCGCGTGGGACAATTCCGCGTTGCAAAACGCGCTGCAGGTTTACGAGCAGATGAACCCGGGCGTGCCGAAGGCGTACCTGGACCTGATTCGGACGTTCGTGCCGATGCTGGCGCAGACCGACGTCTCGGTGATGGTTCACTTCCCGGTCGCGGCCGGGGCGGAGCCGATCCCCGCAACCATGCAGTAGGCCCGGCGTAGACCTGTCAGGTGGCGCCGACTTCGGTGGGGGACGCCTGACAGGTTTAGCGAGTAACAGAAAGGGAACGCTATGAACGTACCTCGCAAGTACGGACTTGTGCGCGCGATTGCGTTTATCCTCAAGCTGATCGCAGTGATCGTCTTGGTCGCCGGCATCATCTCCCTGGTGGGCGGGCTGGTGATGGGGAATCAGCTGCCGCTGCCGCGGTGGTTGGCTCAGGGTGGCGGGCTGGCCGCGCTGGTGGCGGCGCTGCTCATCTTCATCCAGCTTTACGCGTTCGGCAGCATCTTGTCGCTGCTGGTCAACATCGAGGAGAACACCCGCGGAATGATCCCGCCGCGCGAGTAAACCGCACCGCATCTCTCCTGCCCTAAAGACGCAGGCTCCCCGGCCGGGGAGCCTGCGTCTTTTTTCTCAAGCGCGCAGGCTGGCAATTTGCAAAAACCTTTCAGCACAGCTACACTCTAGCGTGGCATTTTTTGGCAATCAGCAGCGAGGCTCGTTGCCCTCGCTGCGGTTTTTTCCAGGTCTACTCGATTTCTCAGGAGTGCGCTTCATGACACCCGTCAAGACCCTCGGCATCCTCACGGGCGGCGGCGATGTTCCCGGCCTCAACCCCTGCATCAAGGCAGTGGTGGATCGGGCTGTCGACGACGGCATGGAGGTGATTGGATTTCGCCGCGGCTGGGCCGGCCCGCTGAACGTCAACCCCGACGACCCCTCTGAAGACTGGCGCTGGGTGATGCGGCTCAACAAGGCCGTCGTGCGCAAGATCGACCGCTCCGGCGGCACCTTCCTGCACACCTCCCGCACCCGCCCCTCGCACGTCAAGCCGTCAGATGTGCCGGCCTTCCTTAAGGACCAGTTCAAGACCCCCGATCCGCAGACCGGCCTCGTCGACATGACGCCGCATATTCTGCGCGTGCTGCAGCACTTGAAGATCGACGGGCTGATTGCGATCGGCGGCGACGACACGCTGAGCTACGCGGCGCGGCTGCACCAGGAGCACTTCCCCGTCGTGGCCATCCCGAAGACGATGGACAACGACGTTTACGGCACCGATTACTGCATCGGCTTTAGCACCGCGGTGACCCGCAGCGTCGACCTGATCACGGGCCTGCGCACGCCGGCGGGCTCACACGAGCGCATCGCGGTGGTCGAGCTCTTCGGCCGCAATTCGGGCGAGACTTCGCTCTTCGCGGCCTATCTCGGTGGCGTGGACCGCGCGGTCATTTCCGAGGTGCCGTTCGATATCGAAAGGCTGAGCGCGTTCCTGCTGGACGATAAGCGCGCGAACCCGAGCAACTACGCGATCATGACGATCTCGGAGGGCGCGACGCTGGCCGGCGGCGACATTATCGAAACCGGAGAGGCGGACGCGTACGGTCACCGCAAGCTGGGTGGCATCGGGCAGATCACCAGCGACATGATTAAGAAGATCACGGGCGAGAACACCATCTACCAGCAGTTGGGCTACCTGATGCGCTCCGGCGCGCCGGACTCGCTCGACCGCATGGTGGCGTTCAGCTACGCCAACCTGGCGACGGACCTGATCGCCAACGGGCGCTCGGGGCGGATGGTGGCCCTGCGCGACGGCAAGTACACGCACATTCCGCTCAGCACGGTGATTTCGGGCATCAAGCGGGTGGACGTGGACGAGTTGTACGACAAGCAGAACTACCGGCCGAAGGTTGCGAACATGCTCGGCAAGCCGATGTTCCTGTATTAGGCCGCAAATAGGACCCAGATAACGCAAATGGGGTGGATTTGGCAGATTGCGTTGGAATCCCGCCGATCCGCCCCATCTGCGTTATCTGCGTTGAATTCGTCTCCTGTCGGCCAACTGTCAGCGGAATCCCTTGCATTACCCACCCCGCAATGCCATAATGACCTCACTAGAAGTACATCCATCCCCACAGTTCAGGTGAGGCTATGAGAAGCGCAGGCACCCGTCCATCCATCAACATGAACATCGTGCGCGTGATCATTATTGCCGTCGTGCTATTGATCGCGTTCGTCGTGCTGACCAACAGCAATCTCTTTTACATTATGCAGCGCGTGGAGCAGCAGGAAGTGGGCGTCCGCTTCCAGGGCGGCCGGATCGTCGATGTGGTCGGCCCCGGCCTGTACACGGACGTCGGGCTGTACGTGGACCTGAAGAAGATCCCGAGCTCGGCGGTGCCGTTCACGGTGCAGGATGACGAGATCATCACGCAGGACAAGCAGCGGCTGGGCCTGGTGGTGGCGGGCGATATCTTCCGCCCGAACCTCGCCGAGGCGGACCTGCTGAAGAGCAACTGGGCGCAGTACAGCGAGCTTTATCTGCGCGAGGACATCCTGCAGAACCGTGTCGAGGGCCTGGCGCGGCAGGCGGCGAAGGTGTGCATCGGCGAGCGGACGTTCAACGATAACGTGATCGGGACCGCGCGCGATGTGCTGCGCGAGTGCATTGACAGCGAGCTAAGCCGGTTGGCCGAGGGCTACGGGCTGCAGATCTCCAACGTGGTCGTGCCGAATATCATCCTGTCGGAAGAGGCGCAACAGTTGCTGGACCAGATCACGCAGAGCCGCCTGAACACCGAAAAGGCCGCGCAGGACCGGCTGAAGGCGGAAGCGGAGGCGTCGGCGGAACAGGCCCGGCAGCAGGGTGAGGTGCGCGTGGCGCAGAGCCGCGTGCAGGAAGAGGCGCGGCAGCAGACGACGCTGGCCGAGCTGGAGCGGCAGCGGGCCGAGGCGCAGAAGGCTGTGATCGAGGCGCAGAAGGCGAACGAATTATTGACCGCGCAGCGCAACTTCGAGATCGCGCAGGCTGCCGCGCGCGCGGCGGCTGAACAGGCAAAGGCCGACCTGGCGCCGGAAATCGCGAAGGCCCAACTGTACGCGGACAACCCGGCGTATGTCGCGCTGCAAACTGCGCTCGCCAACGCCAGCGCGTTCAAGGCGACGGACAAGATCGTCTTCACGCCCATCGGCACCACGCCGACGATCATAGTGCCGGGGCCGGGCGTTCAGCCCACGGTGGACGCCGGCCCGCAGTAACCGGAGAAATAGCCACAGAGGGCGCTGAGGAAACAGAGGAGCGGGCGAGTCTATCTCACCCCTGACTCCTCTGCGATCTCTGCGCCCTCTGTGGCAGATAAGGATCTATTCCGCGTAGGGGTCCTTGTCGTAGAGCGCGAGGCACAACACCTGGCACTCCTGCCGCGCGCCCATGGCGGTCGCAAGCTGGCCGAGCTCCGCCATTCCCTCGGTGGTCAGCGGTTGCCCCAAACCGACCACATGGTTAAAATAGCGCAGCATCTTCGTCTTCCACTTGCTGTCCTTGGTCGCGGCGCGCAGGAACCAGATAGGGATGAGTTGCGAATCGTCGTCGTCATCGCCGGACAGCTCATCGTAGTATTCGATCACTCGCAGGTAGTCTGCCGGGGCGAAGACGCGTTCGATCAGGCGCTCTGCGACGGGGCCGCGTTCTGACTTGAGGCGGGCCACAGTATCGATGAGGATGAGTTCGAGAAGCAGTTCGTCGAGTCGTTCGCGGGGGACAGGCATCCCTCGGCGGCCCTGGGGTTCGTAGAGCCGACGAACGGTGACTCGTCCAGTAGTGGGCCGTTGTGACTCCGGCATACGAGCTCCTACTGTGGCGGAAGAACGACGTTAGTTACTTTAGCACATCTCGCGCGGGTGCGCAAGTCCTATTGGTGAGCTACCACAGCGCGTGGTATAGTGTCTGGCAAACACCACAAGATGCGGGCATCAAATATAGTGCGCTATCCTGTAGTCGCAGTTATAGTTGCGGCAGGCCTGTCGCGGCGGATGGGAGCCTTCAAGCTCACCCTGCCCTGGCGCGAGACGACGGTCATCGAGACGGTCGTCGGGACGCTGGAACGCGCGGCCCTGGCCGAAATCGTCGTCGTGACGGGCCACCGCGCCGCAGAAGTGCAGGAGCGGCTGGCCGGTTCGGCCGCGCGCTGCGCGCTTAACCCGCGGTACGAAGACGGCGGCATGTTGAGCTCGATTCAAACCGGGTTAAGCGACATTGCGACCCGTCGCATCCCGATCCAGGCGCCAGGCGTCGATGCTGCGCCGCAGATCGCTGCGGCATTGATGTGCCTCGGCGACCAGCCCCAGATGGAGCTGGCGACGGTCGAGGCGGTGCTTGCGGAGGGTGAGCGCACCGGCTGGCAACGAGTCATCATACCGAGCTACCGGATGCGCGCTGGCCACCCCATTCTAATACCATCTTCGCTCTGGCCGCAAATAATGAATACATCAGAAACATTACGCGCGACCTTACGAGCGCGTGAAGATTTGATCATTTACCTCGAATTCGACACGGATTCTGTGCTTGCGGACCTCGACACGCCGGAAGACTACGCGCGCGCCACAAACGCGCAGGAGGGGCAATAATGCGATTATCAACCATTTTTGGGCGGACGCTCCGTGACGCGCCGGCTGAGGCTGAGGGAGCGGGCTACCGGCTGCTGCTGCGCGGCGGATATGTCAGGCCGGAGCGCGGCCACCGTTATGTTTACCTCCCCCTTGGAGCGGCGGCGCTGGCGCGGATTGCCGCGCAGTTCGGCGGCGAAAGCGCGGCGGGATCGCCGCTGGGGCTCCCGGCCGGAGCGGCCCCGGCGGGCCTGCTGCGCGGGCTCGCGGGCAGCGAAGTGCAGTCGTACCGGCAACTTCCCGCGACGCTGGCCGCCGAGCACGATTTTGCGCGCGCGTCCGGGCAGAGCCGCGGCGGTCCGCTTAACGCGCAGAGCGGGCCGGGCCGGGTGTGGGGCGCGCTGGCGGGCGACCGAGCGGCGATCGACGAGGCGTACGCGACGCGACAGAACGCGCTGCTGGCGGGGTTCGAGCAGTGCGGCGTCCCCATTACGGTCGCGCTGGACGGCCTCACGGCCGGCGACGGGCATGCGTACGCGTTTCTGACCGCGGATGGTGGCGACGCGCTGCTCATGTGCGACGGATGCGGCTACGCGGCGACGCGCGAAACCGCGTCCTTTGCGCGTCCGGCGCCGGCAGCCGAAGCGCCGTTGCCGCTGGAGAAGATCGAGACGCCCCACTGCTCCACCATCGCGGAGCTTGCTGCGCTGCTGAACGTGCCCGAGTCGCGCACGGCGAAGGCAGTCTTTTTGATGGCGACGGTCGGGGCCGCTGGGGGCGACGTCGAGCGCTTCGTGTTTGCCGTCGTGCGCGGCGACTACGACGTGAGCGAGCGGAAGCTCAAGTTGGCCCTCGGCGCGTCGGCCCTTCGCCCCGCCACAGAATCCGAAATCCGCGCGGCGGGCGCGGAGCCGGGCTACGCATCGCCGGTCGGGCTCAAGAAGGCCTTCGTCGTGGCCGACCCGCTCGTCGCGGCGTCGCCCAACCTCGTTGCGGGCGCGAACGAAGCGGGCTACCACTTGCTCAACACAAACCTTGGCCGCGACTACCAGGCGTCCGTGGTCGCCGACATCGTGGCGGCGCCCGCAGGGGCCTGCTGTACCGCGTGCGGGGAGGCCCTCAGATCCGCGCCCGCGGCGATCCTCGGCCGCTCGGCGAAGTTCGCGCCCGCCGCGCTTAAGGAGACCTGGCCGGTGTACCTGGATGCGACGGGCCGCAGCCAGCCTATCCTGTTCGCGATCCACGAGGTCGACCTGGGCGCAACACTGGCTGCGGTGGCGGAGCGCCACGGCGACGCCGCGGGCTTGGCGTTGCCCGCGGCGGTCGCGCCGTTCGCGGCGCATCTCGTCCTGATGCAGGGCGCGGAGGCCGAGGCGGCCGCGCTGCACGACGCGCTGGAGAGCGCGGGGCTGCCGTGCCTGCTCGACGACCGCAACGAAAGTCCCGGCGTGAAGTTCACGGATGCCGACTTGATCGGCCTGCCCTTGCGCATTACACTGGGCAAGCGGTCGCTCCAGGCCGGCGGTGCGGAGTTCAAGCTGCGGGACGCGGCGGATAAGGTCATCGTCCCGCTGGACGCCGCGGTCGCGACGGCCGCGGAAATGCTCGGAGTCGCACAGGAGCGCTAACCATGAAGGAGCGAAGAACCCAAGTTACGCGAAGCCCATAAGGTGCTTCGTGGAACTTCGTTTCTTCTGTTCTTGGTGGTTAGCGCCGTTCCAACGAGGGTGTCAGGCAATGGAGAACATCTACGCCGAACTGGCGCGCTTGCTCGCTGAGGGCGACAGCGTCGCGGTCGCCACGATCATCGACGTGCGCGGGTCGGTGCCGCGCGAGGTCGGCGCTAAAATGCTGATCCACCCGCTCGGCAAGCACGTCGGCACGGTCGGGGGCGGGTGCGGCGAGGCGGACGTCATCCGCACCGCGCTGGACGTGCTGCAAACGGGCGCGCCGGAGACGGTCCACGTCGACCTGACCGAAGACATCACGATGCAGGCGCTCGGCGTCTGCGGCGGGGTCATGGACGTGTTCATCGAACGCGCGGAACCGGCCGAGGTCGGCTGGCCGGGCGAATATGTCGAGGCGCTGCGCGAGTCAATGCTGAACCGCGAGCCGGTTGCGCTGGCGACAGTCGTTCGCGGAGAGCAGGCGGGCAGGAGCGCGGTGATCTGGCTGAACCGCGCGCCGCTCGGCGGGCTGGGGTTGGGCGAGCGGGAAGCTGCGGTGGTGGAGGATGCGCGGGCGATCTTGCGGGGGCGGCAACACAAGCTGCTCAAGTACGGCGACGCGAGCGTGTTCGTCGAGGTGCAGCGCCGCGCGCCCGAAATGCTCATCGTGGGCGGGGGGCACATCGCGCTGCCGCTGGCTCAGGTCGCGGCCATGTGCGACTTCTCCGTGACCGTGCTCGACGACCGGCCAGGTTTTGTGTCCGCGGACCGCTTCCCTACTGCGCGGCAGCGCATCAGCGGGCCGCTGCGCGAGACAGTGCGCGACCTGCCGATGGATCAGGACACCTACGTGATCCTCGTAACGCGCGGGCACAGCCACGACGTGGAGTGCCTGCTCGAAGTGCTCGACCGGCCGGTCGGGTACATCGGGATGATCGGCTCGCAACGCCGGGTCGATGCGGTGTTCCAGTTGCTCGTGGAGGAGATGGGCATTCCGGCCGAGAAGCTGGACCGGGTCTACGCGCCCATCGGGATCGCGATCGGAGCGCGCACGCCTGCCGAAATCGCCGTATGCATCATGGCCGAGGTCGTGAACGTGCTGCGCAACGGGCCGGCGACGTCGATCTCGGACCGGCGCCGGGAGCGGGACCGCAAGCGACGCGAGGCGCGTGGCCAGGTTTGACGGGAGCAAACGGGATTCGAGTCGTTAACAGGATTGACAGGATTTTCCAGGATTTACAGGATACTATTAGGAAGCCTGCAAATCCTGACGAATCCTGTCAATCCTGTTAATGTCCCATTCCTGTGAATCCTGAGGAATCCTGTAAATCCTGTTAGAAATCCAAATCTTTTACATCGCTCCGGCAAAAAGGGAGTCTTGAATGGCGAAGCCGCTGCTGGACGGAATCCGCGTGGTGGACATGACGGAGGCGCTGGCGGGACCGTACTGCGCCATGTACTTGGGGGATATGGGCGCGGACGTGGTGAAGATCGAGCGCGTCGGCGTGGGCGATCAGACGCGCGGATGGGCGCCGCCGTATGTCAACGGCGAGTCGGCCTACTTTATGTCCACCAACAGGAACAAGCGCAGCCTGTCGCTCGACATCAGCAAAGCGGAAGGGGATCGACGGCGCGGACATCTTCATTAATAACCTGCCGCGCGCGTCGTCCATGACCAAGCTGGGCATCGACCCGGACGCCTGCCTCGCGCGGAATCCCCGCTTGATCCATGTCTGCGTGACGACGTTCGGCCACACCGGGCCGCGCGCCGGCCAGCCAGGGTACGACATTCTCTCGCAGGGAATGAGCGGGATCATGAGCCTGACGGGCGAACCGGATGGCGAGCCGATGCGCTACCCCGTGCCGATCTCCGACATGACGGTCGGGCTGTACGCGCTGATTGCGATCCTTGCCGCGCTGTACGAGCGGGAGCGGACG
>JALOOB010000059.1 GCA_025454635.1 Anaerolineae bacterium | reverse complement strand
CGCGAGGGGCGCGAACGCGGGTCCCAGGAGGAACCGGCTGAGCAGCACGGCGATCACCTGGTTTGCCAGCACGACCAGGACGCCGATGGGGCCGCTGGTAATGCCGAAGCGCGGGAGGAGGATGCCGATGAGCGGGATGGTGATCGCGTTGTAGATGACCATGGCGAGGAAGAACGACTGCTTTGGGTCGTCGCGGCGGGGCAGCCGGCCGAACATGAGGGAGAACGGGATGCCGACGAACTGGGTGAGCAGGAGCGCGCCGATGAGGTCGAGCTGGCCGATGCCGATCTCCGCGCCGTAAATGGTCGCCATTTTGATGATGGTGCCGATGCCGTCGTTGTAGATCCAAAACGCGATGATGAAGATGAGGAGCTGCCGGTAGAGCTTGAGCTCGCGGAAGGTATTGACGAGGCGGCTGAAACCGCCCTTGATGGGGCTCTGGGCGACGTCGCGCTCCAGGCGACCGCGCGGAGTGGCGCAGGACGGGGATGGAGAAAATGGCCCACCAGATGCCGACGCTGGCGAGGCTGAGACGCGTTGCCATTTCGGTTCCGCCGATGCCCCAGCGCGCGCCGAGCGCGGTGATGCCGAGCTGATCGGGGAACTGGATCATGATGATGTTGAGCAATAGCAGCAGGCCGCCGCCGAGGTAACCCATCGCATAGCCGCGCGTGGAGACGCGGTCGATCTCTTCTTCCCGGGTGACGTGGGGCAGGAGGGAGTCGTAGAAGATGATCGAACCGGAGAAGCCGATTTCTCCAATGACGTAGAGGATGATGGCGAGGACCCAGTCGCCGGTGCCGATGAAGACCATGAGCGCGGCGGCGAGCATGCCGGGGACGGCAAACGCAGCGAGAAATCGCTTCTTGGTGCCGCTGTAATCCGCAATAGCGCCGAGCACGGGCGCGGCGAGCGCGACCAGCAGCATGCCGAGCGTTTGTGTCAGACCCCACGCGCCGCTGGCCTGGACGGGGCTGAGCGCGCCTTTGGTGGCGACGTTGCTGAAGAAGACAGGCAGCACCGCGGCCATGGCGGTGGTGGCGAAGGCGGAGTTCGCCCAGTCGTACATGACCCAGGCGTTGACGGGGCGGCGCACCCACTGGAGGGGTGAGCGCACAAAGCGGGGCTCGACCGTGGCCATTGTCTAACCTCCTGCGACGAGAAGCGCAAAGTAGGTGATCAGGGGGAAGGTGAAGAGCAGGCTGTCAAGGCGATCAAGGACGCCTCCGTGACCGGGGATCAGCGCGCCCGAGTCCTTGGCCTTCGCCATGCGCTTAACGAGCGAGACTGCGAAATCGCCGAAGGTGCCGAGCACCGCGACGAGAATGCCTATGAGCAAGCCCTGCCAGATGTTGATGCCGACGAGCCAACCGCCGAGGAGCGGCCCGGCGATCATGCAGGCGACGACTTCGCCGGCGAGACCTTCCCAGGTTTTCTTGGGGCTGATGCGCGGCCACAGCTTGTGGCGGCCCAGCGTCCGTCCCACGAAGTAGGCGGACGTGTCGCCGATCCAGGTCATGCCGAACGCGAAGATGACCCAGTTCATTCCGTTCTCGAACTCGCGGAGGGTCACGAAGTGGCTGAGCATGAAGCCGAGATAGAGCGCGCTGGCGACGTTGATGGCCCAGTTCTGGGTGGGGTGGTCGCTGTGGTCATAGAGCGCGTAGATCAACGAGGCGATGATGAGAAGCGCGAGGAGCGGGCCGAGCAGATCGACCTGCACGAGCCCCGCGCCCTGAAGGTAGGCGACTGCGATGGACAGGACGACGAACGCGAGGCCGACGATCCGGTCCACCGCGAAGTCGCTGCGTTGGAGCAGGCGGCTCATTTCGGCCCAGGCGACTGCGCCGGCGAGCGCGATGGCGACGGCCCAGGGAATGCCGCCGAGGTAGATCAGCCCGATGACGATGGGGATCAGGACGAGAGCGCTGAGGACACGCGCACGCAGCACGGCGGTCTCCATTCGTTTTCAGGAGTGATGCGGGACAACACAAAGGCGCCAAGACACGAAGGGGGACTCGCTGTGCCGTCGTGTCCTTGTGTTGCGAATGGCTGCTATGTTTCCGGTTCCGGCACCTTGCCGAAGCGGCGTTCGCGCTGGCTGAACTCGATCAACGCGCGGGCGAGCTCGCCTTCGTCGAAATCGGGCCAGAAGGTGGGCGTGGCGTAGTATTCGGCGTAGGCGGCTTGCCAGATGAGGAAGTTGCTGAGCCGGTACTCGCCACCGGTGCGGATGATCAGATCGGGATCGGGCAGACCGCCGGTGTAGAGGTAGTCCGAGATGAGCGTCTCGGTGACTTCCTCGGGCCGCAGGCCGTCGGCCAGGATGTGCTTGACCGCGTCGACGATCTCCGCGCGGCCGCCGTAGTTGAAGGCGACGTTGAGCGTGATGCGGGTGTTGTTGCAGGTGAGGGCGACCGCGTCCTGTATCTGCTGGGCGAGGCGCGGGGCGACACCCTCCAAGCGGCCGCTGTGGCGGATGCATACGCCGTTGGCGTGCAGGTCCTGGGTCTCGCGGCGGATGGCCTGGCCGAGGATGGTCATGAGGCCGGCGACCTCGTCGGGCGGGCGGCCCCAGTTCTCGGTGGAGAAGGCGTATACGCTCAGGACTTTGACGCCTAATTCGCTGCAGGCGCGCAGGACGCGGCGCAGGTTGTCGGTGCCTGCTTTGTGACCCGCGACGCGCGGCAGCCCGCGGGCGCGAGCCCAGCGGCCGTTGCCGTCCATGATGATGCCGACGTGAAACGGGATCTTGGTGATCTCAGGATAACGTTCGGGCAGCGAGAGCTTGTCGGCCACGTTATCCTTCCAGGATTTCGGCTTCTTTGGCCTTGCCGACTTCGTCGATCTGCTTGATGTACTTGTCGGTCAGCTCCTGGATTTGCTCCTGGCCCTTGTGGAGATCATCTTCGTCGATCATCTTTTCTTTTTCCGCGTCGCGCAGCATGTCGATGGCGTCGCGGCGGATGTTGCGGGCGGACACACGCGCTTCCTCGACGCGGCGCGCCACCTGCTTGTTCAGATCGCGGCGGCGCTCTTCGGTGAGCTGCGGGAGGATGAGGCGGATGGCCTGGCCGTCGTTGTTGGGCGTGAGGCCAAGGTCCGACTTGAGGATGGCTTTTTCGATAATGCCGAGGGTGTTGCGGTCCCAGGGGCGGATCATGAGCATGCGCGGTTCGGGCACGGTAATGCCGGCGAGCTGGATGAGGGGCGTGGGCGAGCCGTAATACTCGACGGTGAGTTTTTCGACAAGCGCGGGCGACGCCCGGCCGGTGCGGATCGCGCGGAGATCGGCCTGGAGCGCGTCGATGGTTTTCTCCATGCGCTCGCGAGCATCCGCCATGATATCCTTAATCATGAGACCTCCTATGTCTCGTTCCGCGCCATGGCCCGACCGAGCGGGCAAACAAGGCGGGGATCAGGGCACGCAGGGGATTAGGTGATTTATACCACCCCAGCCTTGCTTTCCCTAATCCCCGCCAACGTCAAGCGCTAACGAGCGTGCCGACCGGCTGCCCCTGAACCGCCTCTTCAACGCTGTTGGCCTGCCACAGGTTGAGCACGATGATGGGCAGGTCGTTGTCCATGCAGAGCGTGAGCGCGGTGTTGTCCATCACGCCGACGCGACGGGTCAGGGCCTCGATGTAGGTGAGCCGGTCGAACTTGACCGCGTCCGAGTTCTTCTTCGGGTCCTTGTCGTAGACGCCATCCACCTTCGTGGCCTTGATGAGCACCTCGGCGTTGATTTCCATTGCGCGAAGGGCTGCGGCGGTGTCGGTGGTAAAGTAAGGGTTGCCGGTGCCTGCGGCGAGCAGGATGACATAGCCCTTTTCGAGATGGCGGATGGCGCGGCCGCGGATGTACGGCTCGGCCACGCTGCGCATCTCGATGGCGGTCATGACGCGCGCTTCCTGCCCGGTGCGCCGGATGGCGTCGGCCAGGGCGAGCGCGTTCATGACCGTTGCGATCATGCCCATGTGGTCGGCAGTCGCCTGGTCCATGCCGTGGGCGAGGCCATCGCGGCCGCGCCACAGGTTCCCTGCGCCGATGACAACCGCCACTTCCACACCCATGTCGCGGAGCCGGCGGACCTTGCCCGCGAGCACTTCCGCTTCATGCGGGTCGATTCCGAAACCGCCTTCGCCGGCGAGGGCTTCGCCCCCGAGCTTGAGCAGGATGCGACGATAGCGCAGCGACGAGGGTGCGTTCATGGTCGTTGGCTCAGCCGCCGACTTCGAGGCGGGCGAACCGGCGCACCTGGATGTTCTCGCCGAGCTTGGCGATGACACCGGTGACGAGGTCCTTCACCTTGACGCTCTCATCCTTGATGTACGGCTGTTCGAGCAGCACGTTCTCTTCGACGTACTTGGCCATCTTGCCTTCGAGGATGCGCTCGACCTGCTCGGGGGTCTTAGTGCCCTCGATGGTCAGGCGGAACTGGTTCTTGAGTTCCTCGAGCGTCTCGGCCGGGATTTCCTCGACTTTGACGTAGGTCGGGCGGGCGGCGACGACCTGCATGGCCAGCTCGCGGATGAGGTGCTGGAACTGCTCGGTGCGGGCGACGAAGTCAGACTCGCAGTTGACCTCGATCAGCGCCGCGATCTTGCTGCCCGTGTGGATGTAATGGCCGATGAGGCCCTCTTTGGTCACCCGGTCGGCCTTCTTGGCGGCCTGCGCGAGGCCCTTTTCCCGCAGGAACTCGGCGGCCTTGGCCATGTCGCCATCGGCCTTTTCGAGCGCCTTGCGGCAATCCAACACGCCCGCATTTGTTTGCGCGCGCAAATCCTTCACCATTGCGGCAGTGATTTCCACAATAAACTCCTGTATCTAGACGCTGCTGGTTACGCGTTGTCGGCGGTTTCGTCGGCGACAGGGGCGTCGTCGGTGACGACGGCGTCGGTGACCGGGCCATCCACGACTACGTCGGCCTTCTCAGCCAGAGCTTCGGCCTGCGGCAGCTCGACATCCATCCCTTCGGCGATCTTCTGGAGGACGGACGGCCCGAGGTAATCCTCGGCGGCGCCTTCCTCTTCCACGGAGAAGTCGTCGAATTCCATGCGCGGGGCGCGGTCCAGCTTCTCCTGCGCGAGCTCGTCGACCGGCTCGTCCTGCGCGGCGCCGGGGGCGAGCGCGGCGCGGTCGGCCTGGTCGATCTCGCGCATCTGCATGCCCTCGATGACGGCGTCGGCCATCTTGCCGGCCATGAGCTTGATCGCGCGGATCGCGTCGTCATTGGACGGGATCGGGTGGTCAATCGGGTCGGGGTCGCAGTTGGTGTCGACCATCGCGACGATGGGAATATGCAGCTTGTTCGCCTCGATGACGGCGAGTTCCTCGCGCATGACGTCGACGATGAAGATCATGTCGGGCAGGTGCGTCATGGTGCGCAGGCCGCCGATGCGGTTGTTGAGGCGGACGAGCTCCTGGCGCAGCAGGAGGGCTTCCTTCTTGGGCAGGCGATCCAGATCGCCGCGCGCCTGGCGCCGCTCGAGGTCCTGCATGTACTCGACGCGCAGGCGAATGGTGCGGAAGTTGGTGAGCGTGCCGCCGAGCCAGCGGGTGGTGATGTAGGGCATGCCGCAGCGTTCGGCTTCGGACTTGACGGTTTCCTGGGCCTGCTTCTTGGTGCCGACGAAGAGGACGAGCCCGCCTTCGCGGACCGCGTCGCGGACGACGGTGTAGGCGTTGTTGACCTGGCGCATCGTCTGCTGGAGGTCGATGATGTGGATCCCGTTGCGCTCGGTGAAGATGAAGGTGCGCATCTTGGGATGCCAACGGCGGGTCCGGTGGCCGAAGTGGACGCCGGCTTCGAGCAACTGCTTCATGGAAATGACAGACACGGTTTTCTCCCTTTCCGTTAGGACTTCCGCCCGGGTCAACGGCGTGGGACTCGACCGGAACGCGGGGCGCCGTGAGGCGCGCTTGACCGCTTTCGACCGAGCACGGCCAGCCTAAACGCGGGCGTGCAGAATAAGGGCCGGCTAGGCCGACCCGAAAGGAGAGTATATCACAGGGGATGGGGTGGAGCAAGTTAGGGGGTTAGTGATTCTGCGGGCCCTGTGCTATGATGCGGGCCTGAAACCTCATCCGTTGGAGCCTGCAATGATTCCGCAAGACTTGCTCGAGATTCTCCGCTGCCCGCACTGCGTGGCGGGAGAAACGCGCGTTCCCGGCGATGATCCGGGCCGGCTGGAGCACTACAAGGAGAGCTGGCTGATCTGCCAGGAGCCGGGCTGCGGCCGAAAGTACCCAATCATCGACGACATCCCGGATATGCTCGTGGAGACGGGCGAGAAGTGGATGACGACGCCGGCGGAGCAGTTGCCCATCCCGGCGCGCTAATTGAACGCAGATGACGCAGAAGGGAAAGGATCGGCACGATCTTCCCCCGTCTGCGTCATTCGTTTTGATTTCTCCAGCCGCTAAGCAGACTGTTTGAAAACATGTTTGCCTGATGCGGTGCCCGGACATGAATGGTGCGCCATGCATGGCGCCGGCTGCCAGGCGACGCCCCCTGAAGGGGGCTGACAGCCCTTGCACGGCGCAAAGCCCCGTTTACGGGGCGCTGTGTAGTAGCCCGGCGATTCATCGCCGGGCGGTCTGGGCAAGACAGACGTCCTTTTCAAACAGCCCCTAAGAAGACGGGGCTGGCTCCGACTCTCCCCGACCGCGGACATCCTGGCGCTCCAGCGGTTTTTGCTTCACCAGCCGAAACAGGTCGAAGTCGCGGGCGCAGTAGGTCTCCGGGAAGATAGCTGCGGCCTCCTCCTGGATTTGCTTGCCGCTGTAACGGCGGGAGATATGGTGCAGCACGAGGTGCTTTACGCCCGCCTCGCGCGCGAGCCACGCGGACTGTTTTGCGGTCAGGTGGCCGAAGTCGGCTGCGGTGTCCCGCTCCTCATCCAGGTAGGTGGCCTCGATGCACAGCAGGTCCGCGCCGGCGACGTGGGAGATGAGATTGTCCACGCGGCCCGCGTCGCCGACGAACGCCAGTTTAATCCCCGGCACTTCCTCGCCGAGCACCTCCTCCGGTTCGACCACGCGACCATCGGGCAAGACGACCGGCTGCCCCGCGACGAGATCGCGGCGGATGGGGCCGAACGGCACGTCGAGCGCGGCGGCCTTCTCCGGCAGGAACGGGCGGCGGGCCTTCTCCTCGAACAGGTAGCCGAACGCTTCCGTGCGCCGGTGCTCGACCGGGAAGGCGGTGAGGCGGAGGATGTCGTCTTCGAGCAGGATGCCGGGCTGGACGGGGTAATAGCCGATGTTGACCTTCGCCTCGGCAGCGCCAAAGACCACCCGCATCAGTTCGCGCACGCGGCCGAGCGCGGCCGGTCCGCCGTGGATAACCATCTCCTCGATGGCCTCCCACCGGCCGAAAGTGGAGGCGAGCCCGCCGAGGCCGAGGATGTGATCGAGGTGGCCGTGCGTGAGCAGGACGCGCTCCAGGCGCTTGAAGCCAAGCCCGCTGCGCAAGATTTGGCGCTGCGTGCCCTCGCCGCAGTCGATGAGGAAGCGGTACTCGCGATGCAGCAGCATCGCGGCTGACAGCCCGCGATGGGATGACGGCGCGGACGCCGATGTGCCGAGGAAGATCAACTCAAACATCTATTTGCCACGCAATTGTTTAATCCCCGCGCCGAACCAGATTGATCCGAACAGGAACGCGATGCCGCCGGCCAGCAGCGACAGAAACTCCGAGCCCTGCCTGAAGAACCAGGCGCCGAGCACCCCGCCCACGGCCATCAGGAACGTGCCGACGATGAGGGTGTTCATGCCGCGGGTGAGAAAGGCGGCGCGCAGCCGGGGCAGGCGCGTCGCGACGAGGAGCGCGCTTACGACCAGCACGGCGAGCTGCCAGATGAGCCAGCCCCATTCGCGCAACGCGAGGCCGCGCTCGATGCCGAAATAAAGCGGCGTCGCGCCGATCAGCAGCCCCCACAGGATGGGCGGGACGCGCCGGCCGGCAATGCCCGCGCCGATTGCGGCTCCACCCCAGAAGTGGAGGAAGCTCAGGAAGCCGAAGATCATGGCCGCGTCGAGGGTCCCGCTCATAGCGTTACCGCGTTAGCCAACGTTCGATCAGGGGCGCGAGCGCCTGCATGGCGCCTGCGCCGGCGAGCGCGACGAGGGTCGACTTGATCACCTTGCCGAGCCAGGCCACGCCCAGAAACTTCCACACCGGGATGCGCATCGCGCCGGCGACAATGCCCGCGACGTCGAAGATCGGGTTGGGCACGATGCTGAGGACGAAGACGACGAGCAGTCCCTTCCTTGCCATCCACCCGCTGACGCGCGGGTAGTTGGGATCGCCCTCGACCATGCCGCGACCGGTGGCGCCCGCGATGTAGCCGGTCAACTCGCCGAGCGCGGAGCCGGTGCCGACCGCCAGCCCGACGAGGTAGGGGTTCATCGTGGCGCCGGCTGCCAGGGCCAGGGCGAGGCCGGGCGCGGGCAGGATCAGCGTCGCGCTGGCGAGCAGGTTAAGCAGGAAGAGGCCCGGGTAGCCGTACGCGCCGAGGGCGGTGATGCGGTTCCCGTATACGACGATCAGCACCGAGAGCGCGATGACGGCCAGAAACGCAAATACCCGGATCAGCTTGAGCTGCCCCGGCGTCAGCCGCGACGACCAGCCTTGCCGGGGTTCGGCCGGCGGGGCGTTCGGTTCGTCCACGTAGTCGGGCCTCGTCGAAGTATAAGGACCTGACGGGCCTTGTGAGGCCCGCCAGGTCCGGTGATGCGCGCGCTACGCCTCGGTGATCGTCACCGAGAGCATGACGTCGCCTTGCTCGATTTTGTTGACCACGTCCTGCCCGGTCGTGACCTGGCCGAACACGCTGTGCTTGCCGTCCAGCCAGGGCGTGGGCACGTGGGTGATGAAGAACTGGCTGCCGTTGGTGTTCGCGCCGGCGTTTGCCATCGAGAGGACGCCCGGCTTGTCGTGTTTGAGCTTCGGGTCGAACTCGTCCTTGAAGGTGTAGCCGGGGCCGCCGCGGCCGGTGCCGCTCGGGTCGCCGCCCTGGATCATGAAGTCTTTGATGACGCGGTGGAAGGTCACGCCGTCGTAGTAACCGTCGCGCGCGAGCGAGACGAAGTTGTTGACCGTGCGCGGGGTCTGCGCGGCGAAGAGCTCGGCCACGATAATCCCGCGGTTGGTCTCGATGGTCGCGGTGTACTTCTTGGTCGGGTCAATCGTCATATCGAACGGCTTCGAATATCGATTCGGCATATCTCAACTCCTGCTTGGATGCGACACCTGCCAGGTGTGAAGAAACCTGGCAGGTGATGGATTGTTACTTCTCGGTGACGGTGATTGTCTTGATGACGTCGCCGATCGCCAACTGCTGCGCGACTTCCATGCCCTCGGTGACCTTGCCGAAGATGTTGAGCGGCGTCGCGCTCTCAGGCACGGACGAGAAGGCGATGAAGAACTGGCTGCCACTGGCGAGGAACTGGTTCGGACCGGCGCCCGGCACAGGGTACATCGACACGGTGCCCGTGATGATCGCGCTGGGCTGCGGTCCCTCGGTGGGGAGCGTGTAGCCGACATCGCTGCCCGGCTGGCCGCCCGGCGAACCGAGGACGATGTAGGTCTCCGGCTCGACGTGCGCGACGGGCATGTTGTCGTAGAAGCCGAGGTTGGCGAGGACGTAGAAGTTGTTAACGGTTTCGGGCGCTGTCAACGGGTCGAGCTCAAGGGTGATCTTGCCCTTGTCGCTCTCGATGACGGCCTCGTAGGTCTTGGTCGTGTCGATCACCATTTCGGGCGCAGCGTTGAAGTAGGACTCGCGCTCTGCCACTGCGACGGTTGCGAGAGGACGGCCTTCCTGGCTGGTCGGCGCGAACGGAGTCGCCGTCGGCGCGGGGGTCGGCAGCTGCGACTTCTCGCCGGTGGTGATGTCGATGCGCGTGATCTTGTCGCCTACGGCGATGTTGTCGACCACATCCATGCCCTCGACCACGTAGCCAAAGACGGAGTACGCGCCGTCAAGGAACTGGGTCTCGTCGAGGGTGATGTAGAACTGGCTGCCGCTCGACTCGCGCTCGGGGTTTACCTCGTCGCCGGAGCGCGCCCAAGCCAGCGCGCCGCGGGGATGGTTGTGCTTGATCTCGGCGGGAATGGTGTAACCGGGACCGCCATCCCCACGGCCCAGGGGGTCGCCGCCCTGGATCACGAAGCCGGGCTCGACGCGGTGGAAGGTGAGGCCGTCGTAGAAGCCGTTGAGCGCGAGGGTGACAAAGTTGTTCTGGCCCTCGGGCGTGTCCTGATAGAGTTCGGCCACGATGTTGCCCTTGTCGGTGACGATCGTGGCGACATAAATCGTGTCGGACATGACGTAGCTGGCCGCGGGGCCGGAGAACCGGTCGTTGCGCTCGGCCGCGGGCACTTCGGCCAACGGGCGCTGACCCTCGACGGGCGCGGGCACAGTCGGGCGCGCGCTGGGCGGAACGGGTCCGGGTTCCACGGTGAGCGGAGCGGCCTCAGCGGTGAGCGGAACAGCCTCAGCGGTGGGCGGGGCCGGCGTCTCGGTCACGGACGCGGTGGTAGGCGCGGCGGTTGGCGTCGCGGGGACGGGTGCGCAGCCGGCTACGGCGACGAGCGCCAGCACCAGCAGGGCAAGGGCGAAGAAAACGCGCTTATTCAAGAGACTCTCCTTCTATCCTATGGGCGATCGCGCGCGGGTCAGGCAAGTTGCGCGCGCGTGTATATCTGCTCCATCTTCCAGATGCCGGCGATGCCGACAATAATGGCCGCAATCCCAACAGCATACCCCTCCAGGACGTTGGCTTCAGTAATGAAGGTGGCAACCATGCCGGTGAGGAAGGCGATCAGGTAGCAGATGAGGACGGCTTCGCGCGGGCTGCCGGTGAGGCGCGCGAGGCGGTGGCTCAGGTGATCCTTGCCCGGCGTGGTCAGCGGGTTGAGCCCGCGGCGGAGCCGGGAGACGATCACAAGGGAGGTGTCGAAAATCGGCACCCCGAGGACGAACACGGGCACCATCCAGGTGACGAACGGGGAGTTGTCGGGGAAGCGCAGCTTGATGGCAAGACAGGCCAGCGTGAACCCAAGGAACAGCGCGCCGGTGTCGCCCATGAAGATGGAGGCCGGGTTGAGGTTGTAGAACAGGAAGCCGATGCAGGCGCCGACGAGCGCGGCTGCGAGTGCGCCGACGAGGTACTGGCGGCTCATGGCCGCAAACAACAGGAAGAACAGCGCGGCGATGGCGGCGATGCCGCCGCTCAAGCCATCCATGTTGTCGAGCAGGTTGAAGGCGTTCGTGATGCCGACGATCCACAGCAGGGTGGCGCCGATGTTCATCCATTCATACGGGAAGAGGCCGATGCGCACGTCGGTGAGCGTGACGATGCCTGCCGCAAGGAACTGGCCGCCGAGCTTGACCAGCGGCGAGAGGCCGCGGCGGTCGTCCCAGAGGCCGAGGAACGACACGAGCGTTGCGCCGACGAAGATGCCGACAATCTGGTTGACGTAGAAGCGGTCGCCCAGGAGGATCAACGCGATGATCACGCCGAGGTAGATCGCCAGCCCGCCGAGCAGGGGCGTCGGGACGGTGTGCTGCTTGCGCGCGCTCGGCTTGTCGACCATGCCGGTCCGGCGCGCGAGCCGCTGGACGAGCGGCGTCACGCCGATGGCGACGATCAGCGCGCTGGCGAGGATCAGGATATACGTGGTCATGGCTTGGCCTGTCCTTGCAGGTCCGCGACCAAGGCCTCCAGGTCTGCGCGCTCGTTTTCCGGCGCGTACTGGAGCGCGGCCTCCGCCGCGGCGAGCGCCTCGCTTGCCTGCCCCATGTCGCGCAGCACGAGCGCCAGGTTGCGGTGCGCGAGGAACATCTGCTGCTGCTGCGAGGCGATCTGCCCTTCCAACTGCTGACGCTGGCCCACCGCGCCGGGTTGCAGGTTTTCGTAACCGCCCGCGGCCGTGGCTTCCTGGTCGAGGCGCGCCAGTTGCGCCTGCGCGTTCTGCAACGAGGTGGTCTGGAGGCCGATGATGCGGCGGAACGCGTCGACGGATGCCTGGGGCTGGCCGGCCTCGGCGCCGGTGACACCGACCGCGCTGAGGACGCTGATGTTGTTGGGCGAGATCTCGGCCGCGGCCTGGTAGGCCTGGAGCGCGGCGGGGAGATCACCCTGCGCGGTGCGCACGTCGCCGAGCAGCAGGTGCGTCGGGTAGAAGCGGTCGTCGACCTGCAGCGAGCGGGCGAGCGTCTCGGTCGCGCCGGCGAGGTCGCCCTGGATATACTGCGCGGTCGCGAGTTCGTTCCAGAGGCCCGCGTTCTGCGGGCTGAGCGCCACCGCCTGCCGGTAATAGTCGATGGCGCGCAACAGGCGGTCCTGGTTGACCTTGTCGGGCTGCTGCGCGAGCACGTCGCGGAGGCGGGTTGGGTCGCCGCTCTCGCCGGGGGCGACGGCGCCGGTGAAGGCCCAGGCGCGGTGGAGACGGGCGAGGTTGGCCGCGTGGTCGGTGTTGAGCGGATTGAGCCGCTGCGCGCCGACGAGGGCCGCGTGCGCCGCGGCAAGGGCATCGTCGCGCGTGCGGGACTGGACGCCGCGGTCGACGAGGGCGAGCAACTCGCCGGTCGGGACGCCCGCGAGGTCTTCGGGGAGCGTGGCCGAGCCAGGCTGCAAGACGTCGGACCACTGCAACAGGGCGCGGCCGAGGAAGAGGTAGAAGTAGTCCTCCTGCGGCTGAAGCCGGGCCGCCTCGCGGTAAAGCACGACCGAGCCTTCCCACTGGCCCGCGCCCTCGTAACCGAGCCCCTGTTTGTAGTAGGTGTCGGCCTGCACGCTGCGGACGTTGACGGTCAGGATAACGAAGAGCGCGAGCGCGGCGAGACCCGCGGCGACTGCGCTGGTGGCGGCGCCGCGGCGCATGAAGCGTGGGGGCCAGGGTCGCGCGGCGGCGAGGACGAGGCTCGCGGCGAGCCCGCCGATGAGCAACAGGAGCAGCGCGTCGAAGAAGACGATGTGGCCGGCGATGCGGCGGAAAATGGCCAAGCCGGAAAGCCCGCCCAACTCGATGCGCGCAGCGTGGATGAGGCCGTAGATCACGAACGTGAGGACCGCTGCGCCGAAGTAGAGCGCTATGGCCGCGCCAGTCGAATAGCGGAACCGGCCACCATCGCGCGCCTCGACG
>JALOOB010000325.1 GCA_025454635.1 Anaerolineae bacterium | reverse complement strand
GCCCGTGGGCGCGTTCTGGTCGATCTGCGTGTACACCGCGGAGAAGTGGCTGTACGCGAATGAGATGAAGCGGTACGTGGTGAACTCACCCATGGTCGCCGGGCTGACGAAGGACGCGGACGGGGGATTCACGCTGTATGTCCAGCATGAGGCGCCGGGGGGCGATAAGGTGGCGAATTGGCTTCCCTGCCCGGCAGGCGACTTCGGCCTGACGTTCCGCTGCTATCAGCCAGGCGAGGCGATCCGCAGCGGGGCGTGGCAGCCGCCGCCCGTGATGAAGGCGGGTTAGGCAGCCCTACGCCTCTGCGCGCTCAGCGTCGCCTTCGACATCGCCGGCCGCGGGCAGGCTGCGGGGAAACCAGCCGGCAATGACCGCTGCGGTCAATGCCAGCCCGGCCAGCATGAGGAACGCGGCTTCGAGGGCGCGCAATCGGGCTGCCTCATTGATTGCGGTCAGTGCGGCGATATCCGCTCCGGTCGCGCCCGCAGCCTGCGCCAGCCGTTCCAACTGCTGATTGCCCAGAAAGCCGATACGCGCCCAGTCAAGGCCGGCGCGCAGGGCCGGTGACACCACGCTGCTGACAGCAAGACCTGCGGCAAGCGCGCCGACCAGTGCGGTCGTGAGGATGACGCCGGAAAGCGACGCGCCAAGCGCGCCGCCGAGGTTGTTCACGGTGCCACGCACCGCGCCAACCTCGCTGGCGACCGAACGAGGCGACGAACTGACCAGCACGTTGGCGACCAGCGAGTTTGTGGCGCCGGCGCCGAGGCCCGTAATTAACAAACCGAGCCCGAATAGCGCATCATGCAGTGGGCTGCGGAAGGCCAGCGCGCAGAGCGTCAGCCCCGCGGTCATGCTGACAAGCGCCAGCCGCCCCAGCCGGCGAAGGGAGACCCGGCCGATCAGGCGAGCCGTGGAGATCGACGCAACCAGGAGCGCGAGCGTGTACGGCAGCATTCGCAGCGACGAGCCGAATGCCGATACGCCCATCGCGATCTGCGTGTACAGGGGCAGCAGAAAGATGATGCTGCCGTGAACGGCAACGCCGAGCAACTGCGCGCTCAACGCCGAGCGCTTCGCGGCTGAATCCAGCACGACAGGCGAGAGGAGGGGCGCGCGCCGCTGCGCAACGCGCCGGCTCTGCCACGCGAAGAACGCCGCGCAGAGCGCAACGCCCGCCGCAATGAGAAGCAGCGCCGGCGAGAGGCCAAACAGGCGCATAGGCGCCGCGGGCGTGGCCGTCAGCAAACCCCACGCGCTCAGGTTGTTGATGCCAACGGTTAGCAAGGGGATGGCCAACCCTGAGAGCGCCGCGCCGATCCAGTCGATCTCCGTGCCCGGTTGCGGTATAGACGGACGCACCCAGCGGCTTGCGGCCGCAAGAGCGATCGCGCTGGCGCAAAAGAGCCAGAATGGGGCGCGCCAGCCTGCCGCCGAACTGACTGCGCCGCCCAGGATCAGGGCTACCGAAATGCCCGCGCCGCTTGCTGCGGTAAAGATACCCAGCGCCAGCACCCGCTGCGAACGATCGTAGTTGGAAGCAATCAGGGCAATAAAGGATGGAACCAGAGCCGCGGCAGACAGGCCGATGACGACCTCCGCGACGACAATCGTCGCCGGCCGCGCGGAGAGCGCGACCGAGGCCATCCCGACGGCATTAAACAGAAGCGCAATGCGGAAGACGCGGTGGGAGCCGTAGATGGTGCCTAGCTTCCCGCCGAGGATCATAAACGCGGCGGTGACGAGCCAGTAGACGACAAGCGCGGACTGGACTGTCGTAACCGGTGTGTGAAACTCGGCTACGATCCCGCCAATCGACAGGCTGACCACGGCCGAGTTGGCCACGATCAGCATCTGCGCCAGCGAGATCACCGCGATCGGGAGCCAGTTCATCCTGGCGCGAAGATCGACCGAGGCGGATCCACCGGGCAAGACTGTCATGCAAACACCACCCCACAGGCAGAAGAGCGCGCCCCCATACGGGCCGCGCATAGTATATCCGGAGCGGATTCTTGCGCAAGTCTCCGGAATGCAAACAGGCGTCGCCGGATGTTTGGCGCGAATACGACATTACTACACCTATTTCGCTCTGTTCCTATCTTAGCGGTTGGTGTAACCTCCAGCGTAAAGGAATCGCCTGTGACCTCTCAAATATCTTCCGCTCCCGGTCGTCCAGCCGGCCTGGTCCCCGACGCGATTGCCGGTCTCACGACGGGCATCGCCAACATCCCCGACGCGATGGCGTCGGCCATTCTCGCCGGCGCAAACCCCGTGCAGGGCTTGTACGCGATCATGATCGGCACGCCGCTTGCTGCTGCGTTTGGCAGCTCGGCGTTCATGAACGTCTCCGCGACCAGCGCGCTGGCGATCACAGCGGGGATGGCGCTCAGCGGCTACACGGGTGAAGCGCACGCGACGGCAATGGCGACGCTGGCGGTGCTGACTGGGCTTGTGATGCTCCTTGCCGGTTTCGCGAAGCTGGGGAAGCTCCTCCGGTTCGTGTCGAACTCGGTGGTAATCGGCTTTCTGACCGGCGTGTCGATTAACGTGATCCTCTCTCAGGTGGGCGACTTCACCGGCTACTCCAGCGCTTATAGCAACAAAGTCATCAAGGCAGTCGACACGCTGCTGCATCCAGGGAGCATCGACATCCCAACGCTGGCAATCGGCCTTCTGACCGTTGCCACGATCCTCCTGGTCGACCGAACACGGCTGCGCAACTTCTCGATGCTGGTCGGGATGGCGGTTGGCTCGGCGGCGGTGATTGCGCTGGGACTGACGGGGGTGCAGCAGGTCAACGACGTCGCGATCATCCCGACGTCGCTGCCGTTGCCGAGGCTGCCGGATTTCAGCCTGTTTCTGCGCCTGCTGCCCGATGCGATCGCGCTCGCGATCATTGCGCTGATCCAAGGCGCCGGGGTCAGCAAGGCGTACCCCAATCCGGACGGCAACTACCCGAACCCGTCCCGCGACTTCACCGGCCAGGGCGCGGCAAACGTGGGCGCAGGTCTGTTACAGGGCATGCCCATCGGCGGTTCAGTATCGAGCACTGCGCTGAACATCAGCTCCGGAGCGCGCTCGCGCTGGGCGAACATCTTCTCCGGCCTAGTGGTAGTCGTTGCAGTGCTTATCTTCAGCCCGCTGGTAAGCATGGTTGCGATGCCCGCGATGGCCGCGCTTTTGATCGTGGCCGGCGTCCAGTCGATCAAGCGCGAGCGGATCGCGGACGTTTGGGACACCGGCTGGCCCCCACGGGTGGTCATGCTAATCACACTGCTGCTCACGCTCGCGGTGCCCTTGCAGCGCGCGGTTTTCCTCGGCGTACTGCTGTCGATCCTGTTCCATTTCTTTGTCACGTCTGGGCACGAGGTGCGACTCACCCGCCTGACCCCAAGAGCGGATGGAACGATCGACGAGGGCCCTGCGCCGGCGGAGCTGCCCGGCAACGAAGTGACCGTGCTCCAGGTGTACGGAAACATGACTTTTGCCGGCGCGGAGACGCTCGAGGCGCTCTTTCCGAAGGTGGCCGCCGCGGAGTCGCCCGTGGTGATCCTGCGGATGCGCGCGCAAGAAGGGATCGGGAGCAGTTTCGTGTCAGTGCTGGAACGGTACTCGGCGCAGCTCCACAACCACGGCGGAAAGCTGATGATCGCGGGCGTCAACCCGAAGGTGAAGACGCAGTTGGACCGGACGGAGACGAGCAACAAATTGCTGGGGGCGGAGAACGTCTTCATCTCGGCCACGACGCTCGGCGCGAGCACGCGCGAGGCGTACCAAGCCGCAGAGCGTTGGCTGCGGGAGAAGGCGGATTCGAACCGCGTGGCTGACGCGAACAAGGAGACGGCCTAGATTTGCCCGCAGAGGCGGAACGTGGTATATTCCGCTTGTCAATCGGGGATAGTTTAACGGTAAAACATCTGACTCTGGATCAGAAATTTGGGGTTCGAATCCCTGTCCCCGAGTGATTACGGCTAATTGACTCCACGTCAGTTGGCCGTATTTGCTTAAAGCGACTTACTGATTTTCCCCCAACTGTCTATCTGACTCCTGCCACACCACTACCAGGAAGGCAGGTGTACCGTGACCTCCAGAACAACCAGGAGGAAACAGATGGACAGCACCCTCACCGCACTCATAGACGACTTTGCGGCCACCAAGAAGACCGAGGGCAAGAG
>JALOOB010000324.1 GCA_025454635.1 Anaerolineae bacterium | reverse complement strand
GACGCGGATTACCTCGCCGCGCACAGCGAAGGGTTGATCTGCACGTCCGGCTGCCTTGCGGCCGAGCTTCCGAGCCTCATCAAGAACGGCAGGGAGAACCTGGCGCGCGAGCGCCTGATGTGGTATCGGGACGTCTTCGGGCCGGATCGCTGGTATATCGAGTTCCAGGAGCACAACATCCCGGAGCTGACCGAGGTCAACAAGCAACTCTGGGCGTTTGCGCAGAAGCACGACGTGCCGGTCGTGGTGACGAACGATGTGCATTATGTGCGCGAGGAGGATGCATCCGCGCACGATATGCTGCTCTGCCAGATGCGGCAGACCTTCCTGCCCTACGTCGACATGCCGGACAGCGCGTTCACCAACACGCTTAAAATCGCTGAGATGTGCCACGCGGATCCGGACGACAAGCAGTATCACCTGCCCGACATCGAGGTTCCCGAGGGGTTCAACTACGAGACCTATCTGCGGTGGCTGACCGACGAGGGCCTGAAGATGCGCTACGGCAGCCGGGCGGACGACCCCGAGGTGCAGGCGCGCAAGGACCACGAGCTAAAGGTCATCCACGACATGGGGTTCGACGTCTATTACCTCATCGTCTGGGACCTGTGCATGTACGCGAAACGGCGGGGCATCTGGTGGAACGTGCGCGGGTCAGGCGCGGGATCAATTGTCGCGTACGCGATCGAAGTGACCAACCTGGACCCGTTGCGCAATAAGCTCATCTTCGAGCGGTTCCTCAACCCCGGCCGGGTGACCATGCCCGACTTCGACCTGGACTTTCCGGACGACCAGCGCGAAGAGTTGATCCGTTACACGCTCGACAAGTACGGCGATCACCGGGTGGCGCAGGTCGTCACGTTCGGACGCATGAAGGCGCGCGCGGCAGTGCGCGACGTCGGTCGCGCGATGGGCGTGCCGCTTGACCAGGTGGACGTCATCGCCAAGTTGATCCCCGGCATTGCGGGCAAACCCGTCACCATTCAAGATGTGCTCACGCCGGAGAACGAGTTCTATTCCGCAGACTTGAAGGAGAAGTACGACACCGACGATTCGGTGCGCAAGCTGCTGGATGCGGCGAAACAGCTCGAAGGCGTGGCGCGCCACTCGTCGATTCACCCCGCAGCGGTGATGGTGGCCGATCGCGAGTTGACCTATTACACGCCGCTCATGCGGCCGCCCAAGTCGGCCATCACGCAAACGGTCACGCAGTACGAGTACCCCATCCTCGAATCCATCGGCCTGCTGAAGATCGACTTCCTCGGGCTGTCGACGCTCACGCTCATGCGCGAGGCGACGCGGCTCATCAAGGAGCGGCACGGGACGGAGTACACGCTGCTCAACCTGCCCATCGACGACCCGAAGACGTACGAGTTGTTGACCGCGGGCGATGTGATGGGGGTATTCCAGGTGGAGGGTTCGGGAATGAGACGCGTGCTCATGGACCTGCGCCCGACGGAGTTCGACCACATCACGGCCACGATTTCTCTCTACCGCCCCGGCCCGATGGAGTTCATCCCCGACTTCATCGCCTGCCTCCACGGCGAGAAGAAACCGGAGTACGCGCATAAAATCCTGGAACCTATCCTTGCGGAGACCCAAGGGGTATGCGTGTACCAGGAGCAAGTGATCCAAATCCTCGCAGACGTCGCGGGCTACACCCCCGGCGAGGCGGACCTCGTGCGCCGCGGCATCAGCAAGAAGTCCAAGAAGACGCTCGACGAACACCGCGAGATATTCGCGCAGGGCAGCAAGAAAAAGTCGGGCCTTAAGCGCGAAGAAGCCGACGCAATCTGGGACGCGCTGATGGGCTTCGCCCGTTACGGTTTCAACCGCGCGCACGCGGCCGATTACGCCGTCGTCGTCGCGCAGACCGGCTACCTGAAGGCGCACTACCCCGTCGAGTACATGGCGGCCCTGCTGACAGTGGAGCGGCACGACACGGAGAAGGTTGGCATCCTGATCGCGGAATGCCGGCGCATGGGCATCGAGGTGCTGCCGCCCAACGTCAACGTCAGCGGGCATATGTTCACCATCGAGCAGCTGCCCCAAGGCAGGCCCGCCCCGCGCCAGAACACCGCGTTCCCCTTCCCGGTGGAGCCGGGCGCAGCTATCCGCATGGGCATGGACGCGATCAAGAACCTCGGCGAGGGGCCGATCGACGTCATCCTGGCCGCGCGCGGGAACCGCCCCTTTGCCACACTGGTCGACTTCTGCGAACGAGTCGACCTGCGCCAGATCAACCGGCGCGGGCTGGAGTGCCTCATCAAGGTCGGCGCGCTGGACGACTTCGGCGAGCGCTACCGGATCATGGCCGCCATCGACCAACTCATGCAGGTGAGCGCATCGGCGCACGACGCGGCGGACGCGGGACAGATGACCCTCTTCGGCGAGGTGGAAAGCGCGACGGACGAGGAGATTCTCTCCGGCGCCGGGCCAGTCGTTAAGGTAAGCAACAAAGAGATCCTCGAATGGGAGAAGGAATTGGTGGGGGTGTACGTGTCCAGCCATCCGCTGCAACAAATGACCGTCGACCTGATGAACCTGGTCACGCACGCCACGGTGGATATCACCGAAGAACTCGGCAAGCAGCCGGTGGTGGTGGCCGGCCTGCTGGCAGAGGTGCGCTCCTTCACCACGAAAAAGGGCGAGCAGATGGCTTTCTGCCGCCTTGAGGACTTGCAGGGTTCGGTCGACGTCACCGTCTTCCCCCAACTCTTCCGCGAGAAGCGCGATCTCTGGAAGCCAGACAAAATCATCATCGTCTGGGGCAAGGTCGACCCGCGCAACGGGCGGATCAGCGTCGTGGCCGACCGCGCGCAGGACTACGTGCAGGGTCAGCGCATCATCGAGGACACGAGCACTACGTTCCATCGCTACCAGAACGGCAACGGCCAGGCCGAGCGTCCGGTCGTGCGCAGCAACGGCGGCGGTTATGGCGGAGCGATTATTGCTCCGCCCGCGAATGCGCGCAAGACCATGCTTCCGACAGGTCCGGCTGAGCCCGGTGAAGACGACGAGATGGACTTCTCGGAAGACAACCCGTTTGCGAACCAGGCGCCCGACTGGCTGCTGGACGAGGCAACTCCCGCGCCGATCGCGCAGCCCTCACCTGGCCCGAAGGCCACGCGGCTGCTCGTCACCTTCCGGCGCAGCCACAGCCTCGAAGCCGACCGCCGCCGGCTGTCCGACCTTGTGGATTTGCTCGAAAGCCACAAAGGCTCGGACCGCTTCGTGATCATCGTCGAGGCGCCGGGACAATCGCGCTACCAGCTGGACTTCCCGAACAGCGTGACGCGCATCTGCCAGGAGCTCAAGAATGAGCTCTCCCAGCGACTGGGGGGAGGCTATTGGCGGGTCGAATAGTCGCCCGGGCAGAACCGCTCTACCTGGTCGCGCTCGGCGGCCTGGCTCTGCTATGGGTCCTCCGCGCCATCCTCCGCCGCGAGACCTGGCCCGTCACGCCGTTCAACGCCGCGCTGTTGGTCTTTTGCCTCGCCATTCCGCTGGCTGTCTGGGCTTCGCCGGTTCCCGAACTTACCGTGCCGAAACTCACCGGCGTCATTCTCGGTCTGGCCGCCTTCAGGGCCGTCGCCTATTCCGTACGCTCCAACCGTTCGCTCGCTGTCGCGCTGGCGGGCCTTGGCGCCGCAGGCCTGGTTATCTGGGCGCTAGGGGTAGTCGGCATGCGCCTGCCGCCCCTGCAACCTCATGCTTTTGCTGCCGGTGCTCCTCGCCATCGCGCTGGGGACGCTCCTTAGCGGCAGCCGGTGGCTCGCCGCGCTCCTCTTCCTGTTGGCGCTTGCAGCAACTGCGACCCTCGCGCTGACGCAATCGCGCGCGGCGTGGATCGGTTTTGCCGCGGCCATGCTGACGCTGGCCCTCGCCCTCGCCTGGCTGCGCAGTGGCCCGCGCGGCAAGCGACGGTTGGCCGCCGGCGTGGGCGCCGCGCTGGTGATTGCCCTGGCGGTGGGCGGGCTCGCGCTGCCCCGCCTGGCGGCAGAGATGAATGGCGGCGAAGCAATAACGGCCTCAGGCGATGCCGCGCTGACGCTGGAAGCGCGCGTCGAGATCTGGTCGCGCGCGGTGTACGCGTTGCAGGATTTCCCCTTTACCGGCGTCGGGCTAGGCGCATTTCGCCGCGTCGTGAATGTGCTCTATCCCCTCTTCCTGCTCCCGCCGGACGCGGACATCGCGCACAGCCATAATCAGTTGCTGCAGGTGGGCGTCGACGTGGGGCTGATCGGGTTGATGGGCTATATCGCGCTGCTATTCGTGGCCGGGGTGTCGGCATGGCAGGCGGCCCGGAGGGGCGTCCATCGCGAGCTGGCGCTCGGCGCGCTGGCCGCGCTCGTCGCGTTTCACATTTACGGCCTGGCAGATGCGCTCGCGTTGGGGTCGAAGCCGTCGGTGGTGTTCTGGGTGATTCTCGGGTTGGTGGCCGCGATCAGCGACCCGCTCTTCGAGGCGCGGGAAGCCCCCGTTACTCAGCCCGAAGCGGACGCAGCCCCTGTTGCCATGCAAACGTAACCTGCACCAGGTTCAGCGCCCAGTGAGCAAAGACCACGGTCCACAGGCTGCCCGTCCACAGGAAAAGCGCGCTCAGGAATAGGCCGAGGAAGGTTGTTCCCACCACGCCGAGCGGCCCCTGCGTCCAGTGGAGCAGCCCGAAGACCAGGGCGAGCGGCCACATGAGCACCCACGGCGAGATGAGCCAGGTCAGCCCGGCCAGGGGCAGCGAGCGAAAGACCAGCTCTTCGAGCAGAGCCGCCGGCAGGAGCGCCACGGCTACCCCAAGCCATTCCCCGCGATTCACCGGTACGATGGCGCGCAGGACAAGGTTATCGTAGACCTCGTCGCCCCAGCGCCGCACCGCTGCGGTTGTGGCCAGTTGCAGCACCGGCGCCAGCAGCAAACCCACCAGCACGCCGAGCGAAGCATCGCGGAGGAAATGGTCGAGCGACCATCCCAGCGCGTCCGCGCCCGGCCCGAGAAAGATGCCAAGCCCGAAGCAGAGCGCGATCAGAAAGAGGCGCAGCAAGTTATCGGGCAGGCTAAGCAGCAGGTTGACGGGTGGCGTGAAACGGCGCAGGATGCGGCCGGATTGCGCGGTAGCCGCGCCAAGCCCAACCATCAGCACGGCGAGCAGGGCGGCAAAGAGGATTTGTTGCGTCATGGGGGAACGGCGGGCGGCGCGAGTGCGCCGCCCGCCGCGCGTCCTTCCAAAGCTAGTCGGACGTGATGGTGTAGCTGTAGCTCGCCTTCTCCGTGGTCGCGGGCGCGAGCGCCGAGATTGTCAGCATGACCTCGTCAAGGTCCGCCATGTTGTCGATGCGCAGTTCGCCGGTTCCGTTTGGGCCGACCTCCACGCGTTCGACGGTGACGGTGCCGGCGCCGATCTCCAGCACCTGCACGAGCCAGCGCTGCGCGACCGAGTTGTCGGTCAGAATCCAGCCGTTCGACGTCCAGCCGGCATCGCCCGACTCGCCGTCGTCCTGCCAGCCGATCTCGGCGATGCGCAGATTGTCGATCAGCAAGCCCGGCTTGTTGACCGCGTCGTCGGTCACCATCTGGAAACGGAGCAGAATTTCCTGCCCGGCGAACGGCGTGAGATCCACGCGCTCCTCGACCCACTGCGGCGCGTCCCCACCGCCGCTCACACCCGTCCAGCCAGGGCCGAACGCGTTGCCCACCGGGTTCTCGTCCGTCGTGTGCTGGCCTTCGAGGATCTGCCACTTTTCGCCGCCGTCCGTCGAAACCTGCGCATAGGCATAGTCCCAGCCATCCTCGATCTCATACCACAAGGAGAAATCGAGCGCGGCCGAAGTGGCGCCCCGCAGATCGATTGACGATTTGCGCCTGCTGGTTGCCCTGGAAGCGGATGGTCAACGGCTCGCTCCCGCCGAGACGAACGTAATCCGCGCCGTACTGGCTCACCTGCGCTTGCCCGGTCACCGGATAGCGGCGGTGCTCCTCGGAGATCGCCAACGGGAAGAGGTCGATCTCGCGGTAGCCGTACCGCCCGTCCGCATCGGCTTCCGGCGAGGTAGTTGGCAATGACCCAATCCGCGAAAACATCGTCGAAGCGCTCGGGGCGCCCGGCCTGCTCCAGCGCCTCGTCAAAGCCCGCCGTGCCGTTCTTATCGGACGCGACGACGGCTTTGGTCAGGTCTTCGCCGAAGCGATCGAGGAAGTACGACATGAAGAGATACGATGCGCCGTAGTGCTCCGAGTTGCTCTCCTGAGTTATGTCGCCCCAGGTCGTCAGCTGCGTATCCGGCTTCTGCATGTATGCGAGGTCATGGCCGCCTACGTCAAAGCCGTTCAACTGGCTGGCCAACTCGGACATCCCCTCGTTGACCCACGACGTTTCATTCCGGTCGTTCGCCCAGTGAATCATATGCTGGAACTCGTGGGCCAGCGTGCCATCGTAGTAGGCGCTATTCGGCTTCGCGTTGCCCGCGTCCGCGGAGATGAAGAACATCTCGCGCTCGTTCGAGTACTGGTTAACCTCTTGCGAGTATTGGTGCGCGGAAGTGAAGTAGCCCGCGATATTTTCGCCCATGTTCCGGGCATGGAGGATGTGCAGCCGCGGGTCGCTGTCGACGCCGGGCGTCCATTCGCTGCCAAAGAACTCGCGGTTCGTGGGATAGGTCTCTTCTGTGAACCGTTTCGCCGACGCTTCCAGATCACGCTGGTCAAGCCGCACGCCGACCTCGACCCACATTGCCACGACATCCGTCATGTGCTTCAGTTCCGCCGTGATCTCCGTGTGTTTCTGCGTGTCGCTGTTCGACACCCAGAACTGGCGGCGGTCGCCTACCTTGTACTGCGGCGCGGTGTCCGTCACCACTTCCGGGATTTCGCCGGTGTCTGGCTTAAGTTGCATCGCCAAGAGACGCGGATCGGCCGGCGGCATTTCGCTGGCCGCCAGCATTGCCAGTTCATCGTCTTCCGACTGAACCTGCGACTGCGGGGCTGGGGCCGTCGGCGCAGCCCCCGTGGCGACGGCGGGCGTTGCCGCTGGCGCGGCCTCGGTCGGTCCAGCCGAAGGCATTTCGGGCCCGGCCGGAGTTGCCGTCGGTCGCGGGGCCTGCGCAGGCGTCGCAATCCGCGTGACAACCCGCGTAATCATCACATCCGGCTGTTCCTGCGCGGAACCCACCGGCAACCCGAGCAGCACCGCGCCCACGCCGCCCATGATCGCGCACCAGCAACAAATCACCACAGCCGCAACGATCAGCACTATCAGCAAAGTGCGGTTTTGACCCTGCATCTCATAACCTTTCCCAAGCTAACTGAGGACCCGCAAAGAGTATCACATTTGCGCAGCGCGCACAACGCCGCGTCGACTACGGCCAGCAGGATGCGCCGGGCGGCAGCGCGCCCCCGGCATTGCTGTGCACCCCCTCGCGGGTCATATCCAAATAGAGATAACCAGCGGGCAGGTAGAAGAACGTATAGGTCCTGAAGCACACGCGCATCCCCTCCTGTCCATCATAACGGGGCCGCACGTCCTCCAGCGCCGCGCGCATAACAGGCGCCTGGGATTCCTGGTCATACATAAAAAGCTCGCGTTGCGCGTTGATGGCGATGCGCTGCGGATCGCCGCGCGGCCGCGCCTGAGGCGGCGGCAGAAACAGCGGCGAAAGCGCAAGCGGCGCGACCGCAAAGACCAGCAGAAGCGCGATCTGGACCAACAGCGAGTGACGGCGCAACTCCCCCGCGCGCACCAGCACGGTCCGCGCGATGGCCGACCAGCCAAGCGCAAGGTTCAGGTAGACGAGCGTGTTGAGCGCAAAGCCGACCGGCAGGAACTCCTCCCCCTCGCCGTCGATGCGGTACACGGCGACCGGCGCGCCCGCGTGACCCGCGCACAGGGCGTCGCACCCCGCGCGGTAGGGGTCCACCCGAAACACCTGGCCGGACCAGTAGCTAAGGAGGGGCGCGACGAGAAGGCACAGCGCCAGCGCAATCGGCCAGCGGAATGTCTGCTGACGCCACCAGACCACGAGCAACGTTGCCAGAGTCAGAAGCGCCAGGCCGAGCGGAATCGCGGGCCAGCCGGTCAATACGATCAAGGCAGGCACCCCAGAACCGGCTCATCCTTTGCCGGGAAGTAAGTGCGCGAGTCGACGCCGTGCGCCCAGATCGTCGGGTAGCTTCGCACCCCGTCCACCTCCACCCACAGGTAAAGGCGGCTGCCGTCGCGCGCGCGATCGACCGGCACGTCGTTGAACTCCCAAACGGGATAAGCGATCACGCCCGACTGCCGCGTGGACACGACGGGCGAAATCTCAAAGGGCCGCGACACTTCGGAATCCCAGGCGCCCATGAGCCGCACCTCGCCGGCGGGCTGCCAGTTCGCAGGCGCTGAGAGCCGCGTGCCGCGCTTGAACAGGGTCACCGCGACGTTGGCGAGCGGCGCGTCGCTCACGTCGCGACCTGCGCCCGTCTCGTCGTGCGGCCACACGATTTGGATACGCGCGTCCACCTCGGTGATTGCGCCCGTGGCGATGCCGCTCGGCACGAGTTGCTCGGGGAAATAAGTGCGCGCATCCGCGCCGTGCGCCCACACGCTCGTCGCCGTGTCCACCCCGTCCACCTTTACGAGGAAGTACACCTTCGCGCCGTCGGATCGCGCAGGCGAAACGTCGACGTCGTTTGCGTCCCAATACGGGAACGGCTGACCGTCCACCGCGCGCTGTTCGGCCAGCTCGGCTCGGGTGGCCGGATCGGTGTTCACCGCGCGCCACAGCTCAACCGCCGGCCGCCACCCGCACGCAGGCGATTCGAGGCTCGCGGGGAGGAACAAGCGAACGCCAACATTGGCGAGCGTAGCTTCTTGCAGCGTGGCGAAGTTGTGCGGCCAGACGACCTCGATACGCGCGTCCACCCCGGAGCGCGCGGCGCCCTGGGCGGGCGTGCCGGTGGGGCCGGGCGGAGTCGGCGTACCGCCCGCAGCCGGACGCTCCGGCCCGAGCAGCCACAGTCCCGCGTTCGCCGTGCCGACAAACCAGCCGCCCTCCCCTCCGTAGTTGGGCGCAATCGACAGCCCGAGATTGTCGCCCGAACCCCGGCCTGCGTTTTGCCACGTCGCGCCGCTATCGTCGCTCGCGTAGATGCCGCCGCCGTCGCGCGTTGCCCAGAGCAAGTCGGGCGACTGCGGGTCGGCCGCGAACGCGAGGATGTTGCTCGAAGGCGGCAGCCCGGCCTGCGCGGGCTGCCAGTCCGGCCCTGCCGCATCGCGGCGCATGATGCCGCCGTTCTCGATGCCCGCAAAGAGATCGTAGCCCTTTCCGCCGCCCGCCTCCGCGACAGCCAGGAGCCAGCGCACCGCCGAGCCGTCCAGCCCCGCGCGCTGCATCGTCTCGCCGCCGTCGCGGCTCTCCAGCACGCCGTCTTGCAGCCCAAACCAGACGTGGTCCGCGTCTGCCGGGTCGACAGCCACGCCGCGCGCGATCTCGCCCCCGCCTTCCAGCGAATGGAACGGCAACTCGCGCCACGTCTCGCCGCCGTCGTCGCTGACCAGCCGCGGCGCGCCGTCGACGTAAATACGGTTGGGATCAGAAGGGGCGACGGTGATCCCGGTTGGAGGGGCGCTATGCGTCGTTTCCTGCCTGTCCCAGGTGACGCCGCCATCCTTGCTTGCGGCAACATAACCCGCGCCCGCAATGTAGAGGTGGTCGGGGTTGCCGGGGTCCATCGCCCACGCCGTCGCATCCGTCCACGCGCCGCCCGGCGCGGCCGGCAGCCAGCTCGCGCCGCCGTCGCGGCTTACGAGCAGCAAGCTCGCATCGGCCGCGCCGACCGCGCGGACAAACGCCAGTATTTGTTCCGGCCGGTCAGGATGCGTTAGCAAACCGAGCACCGCGCTGTTGCGCGGCAAGCCCGCGCCCGTTTCCCGCCAGAGCGCGCCGCGGTCGCTGCTGGCGAACAGACCGTAGGCCGCGCCCGCGAGAAGTTTGCTTCCGTCGGGCAGCGGCAAAACCGAATAGACATACGCGCTGTCGAGCGCGCCCTCCAGCGCTTGCCAGGTGTTGCCCGCGTCCGCGCTGCGGTACACGCCGTGATCCGTGATCATCAGGACGACGCCCTTGCCCGCCGTGACGAGCGAAGCCGGCGAAATCGCGTCGCGGGACAGGCCCCGCGCTTGGACCTTCGTCCACGTGTCGCCGCGGTCCTGCGATCGCTCAATGACCGGCCCGTCCTCGGTCGAACGCGCCAGCA
>JALOOB010000323.1 GCA_025454635.1 Anaerolineae bacterium | reverse complement strand
GCAGCTAAAGCTGATCGGCCTGCTGACGGTGACGATTATGCTCCTTGGCATGGTCGCAGCCTGCGGCGCCCCCGCAGCCACTCCGGCAGCACAGCCCACATCTGCCCCCGCGGCGACCAGCGCCCCGGCGCAGGCGACCGAAGCTCCGCAGCCCACGGAAGCTGCGCAGCCGACGACCGCACCGGCCGAAGCAGGCAAGAAGTTCATCGTCGCCACTAACGCAGAGTTCGCGCCGATGGAGTATGTGGACCAGGACAAGAATCTGGCCGGCTTCGACATCGACCTGCTGAACGCCATCGCGGCGGATCAGAAGTTTGAGGTCGAGTTGCAGAACGTGGCCTGGGACGGCATCTTCGCCGGGCTCCAGGCGGGACAATACGACGCGATCATTTCTTCGGTGACCATCACCGACGATCGCAAGCAGAACTTCGACTTCTCTGACCCCTACTTCAACGCTAACCAAACGATCGTCGTTGGCGCGGATAATACCGACATCACCGGTGGCGACACATTGACCGGCAAGAATGTCGGTGTGCAGATCGAGACCACCGGCGCGTTCGCCGTCCGCGAGCTGGGCATCGAGCCCAAGCAGTACGACAGCCCCGACCTGGCCATGCAAGACCTGGTCAACGGCAATCTCGACGCGGTCGTGGTCGATACCCCGGTTGCTGCGCTCTACGCCAATCAGTCGGAGCAGTTCACCGGCAAGCTCAAGATCGTAGGCGACCTGCCGACGAACGAGCAGTACGGCCTGCCGGTCCAGAAGGGCGACCCGAAGGGCTTGCTGCCGTTGTTCAACGCGGGCCTTGCGAACCTCCGCGCGAGCGGCGAATACGACGCGATCTACGAGAAGCACATTGGCCGCGCGCCGACCGCCGAAGGCGAGGGCGAGACCGCCGGCGCCGCGACGGGCGCGCAAGCCGTCGTGACCGACACGAGCTACTCGGCAGCGGATTGCGAGTACGGTGGGTTAATCAAATCCATTGAAGCGCTGGACGACAGCACGGTTAAGTTCACGCTGTGCAGCCCGGACGTCGCATTCCCCTCGAAGGTGGCGTTCTCCGCGTTCCAGATTCATCCATCCGAGCATCTCGAGGCCACGGGTGGCGGCGGACCTGCCCTGATCGAAAACCCGGTCGGCACCGGCCCCTACAAGCTGGAGCGGTGGCAGAAGGGCGACAGCCTCATCCTGACCCGCAACGAAGACTACTGGGGCGATGCGGCGAAGGCCGAGACTCTGGTCTTCCGGTGGCAGAAAGAGGGTGCGGCGCGTCTGCTCGAGCTCCAGGCCGGTACGGTGGATGGCATCGACAACCCGAGCCCCGACGACTTCGATACGATTAAGGGCGACGAGAACCTCGCGCTCTACCCGCGGCCTGCGCTGAACATCTTCTACCTCGGCATGAACCGCGACAAGCCGCCATTCGACAACGAGAAGGTGCGCCAGGCGTTGGCGATCGGCCTCGATCGCGCCCGCATCGTGGACAACTTCTACCCCGAAGGCTCTGAGGTCGCGTCGCACTTCACGCCGTGCGCGATCCCCGGCGGCTGCGAGGGCGAACCGTGGTACGACTTCGATCTGGAAGCGGCAAAGGCTCTGCTGGCTGAAGCAGGCTTCCCCGACGGCTTTACAGTCGATCTTGCCTACCGTGACGTCGTCCGCGGCTACCTGCCCGAACCGGGCCTCGTCGCTCAGGACATCCAGGCGCAGTTGGCGGAGTTGGGCATCACCGTGAACATTACGGTCATGGAATCGGGCGCGTTCCTCGACGCTGCCGATGAGGGCCAGTTGACGCTGTACCTGCTCGGTTGGGGCGCGGACTACCCGGATCAGACCAACTTCCTTGATTACCACTTCGGCGCGGGCGCCTCGCCGCAGTTCGGCGCCGGGTTCGAGGACATCCATGCGGTGCTGAAAGAGGCCGCCTCGCTGTCCGATCCGGCCGAACGCAACAAGCTCTACGCCGATGCGAACAACCTGATCAAGCAGCATGTCCCGATGGTGCCGGTGGCGCACGGCGGTTCCGCGACGGCCTTCAAGGCTGACGTGACCGGCGCCCATGCCAGCCCGTTGGGCAATGAAGCCTTCGCCGTGATGGACCCGGGCGGGCGTGACACCTTCGTCTGGATGCAGAACGCCGAGCCGATCGGCCTCTACTGCGCCGACGAGACGGACGGTGAGTCGCTCCGCGCGTGCGAGCAGATCAACGAGCCGTTGTTGTCCTACGAAATTGGCGGCACCGCGGTCGAGCCCGGGCTCGCCGAGAGCTTCGAAGCCAACGACGATCTGACCGAATGGACGTTCAAGCTGCGCGAGGGCGTCAAGTTCCACGATGGCAGCGATCTCGATCCGAAGGACGTCATCCTGTCCTACGCAGTGCAGTGGGATGCCGCGCATCCGCTGCATGTCGGCCGCGATGGCTCCTTCACCTACTTCCCCGGCCTGTTCGGGCAGTTCCTGAACGCGCCGCCGGCCGAATAACTCTTGCTCCAGAGTAGGGGCGGCTCGCCGCCGGCATCGCCGGCGCGGCTGCCCCTACTTTCCTGGCCGCGGCCGTCCGGGCCGCCTCAACTCCCCTCGGGAGTATTCATGTTCCGCTTTATTGGCCAGCGCCTTCTTGCCGCCATCCCGGTGCTCCTTGGCATATTGTTCGTCACCTTTGCGCTCGCGCGCCTGCTGCCCGGCGATCCCTGCCGCGCCATGCTCGGCGAAAAGGCGACGGACCAGATCTGCGATGCCTTCAATGAGCGCTACGGGCTAAACGAGTCGATCCCAAAGCAGTTTGCTATATATATGGGCGACGTGTTCCAGGGGGACCTCGGGCAGTCGTTTCGCTACGGCAAGCCGGTGACCCAGCTCATGCTGGAACGGCTGCCGGTCACCATCGAGCTGGCCTTCTCGGCGCTGCTATTTGCGACGCTGGTCGGCATTCCGCTGGGTATTTGGTCCGCATATAAGCGCAATTCACCCGTAGACGTTGGCACGATGGTCGTCGCCAACATCGGCGTCTCGATGCCGGTTTTCTGGCTCGGCCTGATGCTGGCCTATATCTTCGCGCTCGCGCTCAAAGACACCCCGTTCCAACTCCCCCCGTCCGGGCGCAACTCGCCCGGCCTGATCGTACCCTCGCTTATGGAAGCGTGGGGCATTGAACCGGGTCCCGGCGCCTTTCGGACGATCTTGACCTTCATCTCGAATATGCACCTGCTCAACTCGCTGCTGACCCTGAACCTGCAGGTCTTCACCGACACTGCGCGGCACATGATCCTGCCCGCGATCGCGCTCGGCACCATTCCGCTCGCGCTGATCGCGCGCATGACGCGGTCCAGCCTGCTCGACGTGCTCGGGCTGGACTATGTGCGGACCGCGCGGGCGAAGGGCCTGCGGGAGCGCGGCGTCGTGATGCGACATGGCTTCCGCAACGCGCTTATCCCGGTGGTGACAATCGTCGGGCTTTCGCTCGGCGCGCTGCTCGGCGGCGCAGTGCTCACCGAGACGATTTTTAACCTTTCCGGCGTCGGGCGAATCCTGTTTGACGCCATCCAGGCGCGCGATTACTCCATCGTTCAAGGTTTTACCCTGGTCATTGCGGCTGCCTACGTCATCATTAACCTGTTCGTCGACGTCCTGTACGCGTTCCTCGATCCCCGCGTCCGGCTGGGGTAAGAAAGTCGATATGGCAACTTCCAACACCACCGGCCAGATCGTCGATCCCATCGCAACCAGGCCACCGCGCAGCCCCGCGCAGGATGCCATACGCGCGTTGTTCCGCACCAAATCGGCCGTTGCCGGGCTAGTTATCCTGGTGCTTTTGACCCTTGTTGCGATCTTTGCGCCCGTTATCGCGCCTTATCCGCCCAATCAGGTGTTGATCGGCAAGGAGCAGGTGAAAAAGCGCCAGGCTCCGTGCATCCACATCCTCGGTTGTCCCGCGGATCAGCCGCAGCACATCATGGGCACCGACGGCAACGTGCGCGACTTCTTCAGCCGGGTGCTGTATGGCGCGCGGGTGTCGCTGGTTGTCGGTTTCACCACGGTCGGATTCGCGATCCTGATCGGCGGAACGCTCGGCGCCATTGCCGGCTTCCTCGGCGGCACGCCTCGGCGGCACGGGCGACAACGTGATCATGCGCTTCATGGACGTGCTCCTTGCGTTTCCCGCGCTGCTGCTCGCGATCGCCATCGTGACTGTGCTCGGGGAGGGGCTGATCAATGCGCTGCTCGCCATCGGCATTGTCTCAATTCCGGCCTATGCCCGTGTCACGCGCGCGAGCGTGCTGCAGGTTAAGGAGCTGGACTTCGTCATGGCGGACCGGGCGGTCGGCGTGCCGTCGCGGCGCATCCTGACGCGCAGCATCCTCCCCCACACGCTGACGCCGCTAATCGTGGCGGGCACGCTGGGCATCGCCACCGCAATCCTGGACGCGGCCGCGCTGTCGTTCCTGGGCCTGGGCGCGCAGCCGCCGCTCGCGGAGTGGGGCTCGATGCTAGGCGCGGAGCGCAATCAGGTGTTCACCGCGCCGCACCTCGTGTTCTTCCCGGGCCTGGCAATCATGCTGACCGTGCTGGCCTTCAACCTGCTCGGCGACGGGCTGCGCGACGCGCTCGATCCG
>JALOOB010000058.1 GCA_025454635.1 Anaerolineae bacterium | reverse complement strand
AGGCCGAGCAGGCGCAAGCCCCGCGCTCTCAGTGCCAGCGCGACCGCCTCGCCGGCCTGACCGTGCGCAATCGAAAAGCCGAACTTGGTGTCTTCCTGCCCGGTCTGGATGTGACTGTGGGTATGCGCCCGCACGCCGGGCGCGAGCCGCAGCCAGATGTCCGCGCGGCGTCCCAACGCCTGCGCCAACTCGTCCAGCAGGGCCAGCTCGCGGAAGTTGTCCACCACGACGCGCCCCACGCCCGCGGCCAATGCTTCGCGCAGCTCGTCCGCCGACTTGTTATTGCCGTGGAAGTGGATGCGCGAGGCGGGAAAACCGCCCGCGAGCGCCACCTGCAACTCGCCCGCGGAAACGACGTCGAGGTCAAGCCCTTCGGCGGCAAAGAGGCCCGCCAGCGCCGCGCACAAATACGCTTTGGATGCGTACGCCACCTGGCTCGACCCCTCGTAGACGCGCCCCAGTTCGCGGCGATACTCGCGCGCCCGCTCACGCAGCGTGAGTTCGTCGTACAGGTAAAGCGGTGTGCCGTGTTCCGCGACCAATCGCATCACGGAGGCGTCACCGATCCGCAGGTCGCCGGACTGGTCCAGGGCAGATGAAAGCGGCCAGAGGTGATTCAAGAAAAGCCAACTCCGTTGGGGGCGATAACTCATGGGACTACGCGCAGTATAGCCTGCGCTGGCGGGCGCGTCAAACTTTCGCAGGGAACTTCCCGTCGATGTTAGCGATCTTGACGCAGATGACGCGCTCCGGAGAGCATCATGCCGATCTTGTCCGATCTGCGTCTTCTGCGTTGAATCTCATTCTGCCAGCGCGTCGCCGAGCAGGGTGACGGCCAACACCGCCAGCGTGATCGCAAGGCCGGGTGCGAAGCTGGTCCACGGCGCGACGCTGATGTACTGGCGGCCCTCGAAGAGCATCAGGCCCCACTCAGCCTGGGGCGGCTTCGCGCCAAGTCCGAGGTACCCGAGCGCGGCGACGCTGATGATCGCGCGGCCGAAGTCAAGCGTCGCGAGCGAGAGCACGGGCCTTGCGACGTTGCGCAGCAGGTGACGGAAGAGGATGTGCGCGGCCCCTCCACCGAGCGCGCGGCTCGCCTCCACAAAGGGCGCCTCGCGCAGCGTCCGAGTCAGCCCGCGAACAAGCCGCCCGTAAGCCGGAATCCCCGCGATGCCGACCGCCGCAGCCAGCGCGGGCATTCCTGGACCCAGCACCGCAACGATCATCAGCGCCAGCAGCAGCGCGGGAAACGCCAGCATCAGGTCGAACAGCCCCACCCAGAACTGACCGGCCCAGCCCTGCGTCCAGCCAGCCATCAGCCCGGCGACGCTGCCGATCCCCGCCGCAAGAAGAACGGCCGCGGCCGCCACCAGCAGCGTTGCCCGTGCGCCGTAGAGAAGACGGCTGAGCAGATCGCGGCCTAGAAAGTCGGTCCCCAGCAGATGAACGCGCGACGGGGCTTGAAGCTGCGCGGCCAGGTCGGTTGCGTCGGGGGCATGGGGCGCCAGGAGGGGCGCGCACACGGCGATCAGCGCTAGCGCGGCGACCGCCGTCCATAGGTAGGCGCGTGCGCGAAGACGTCCCCTGCGCGGCTGCTCGGCGCTCGCCATCACTGCCACCCGTGCCGCGGGTCCAGCCAGCCGGCCAGCAGGTCGACGAGCAGGTTGATCAGCACGTAGGTGAGTGCCAGCGCGAGGGCCACGCCCTGCACGAGCGGCAGGTCGCGCCATAGGATGCCGTCGACGAGCAGGCGACCGAGGCCGGGCCGGTTGAAGACGCTCTCGGTCACAACCGCGCCGCCCAGCAGAAATCCAAGCTGCAGCCCGGCAACGGTCAGCACGGGCACGGCCGCATTCCGCGCCGCATGCCGCCATAGCACCGCGCGCCACCGCAGCCCGCGTGCCCGCGCCGCGGTGATGTAGGGCTGCGCAAGGACGTCGAGCAGCGTTGCGCGGGTGACGCGCGCGATGGGGCCGGCCGCGGCAAAGCCGAGGACGATGCCCGGCAGCAGCGCGCTCGCGGGTGTTCCCGCGGGAGGCGGCAGCCAGCCGAGCCAGTTGCTCAACACGTAGATCAGCAGTAGCCCGGACCAGAAGATCGGGATCGCCACGCCGAGCACTGCGAGTGTCGTGGCGAAACGGTCAGGCCAGCGGCCGCGGTAGCGGGCTGCGATGATGCCGAGCGGGATGCCGGTCAGCAGCGCCCAGCCAAACGCAACGGCTGCAAGGATGGCGGTGGAGCGCCACTGCTCCGCGATCAACTCGCGCACCGGGCGGTTGTTGAGCAGGCTCCGCCCCAGGTCGCCGCGCGCCACTCGTCCCAGCCAGTCCGCATACTGCGCGGGCAGCGGACGATCCAGCCCAAGCTCCGCGCGTAGCGAAGCCACCGCTTCCGGTCCCGCCCCCGCGCGCGCCAGCATCGTCTCCGCTGGGTCGCCGGGCAGCAGCCGCACGAGCAGAAAGACGACCGTCGCAACCCCGAGCAGGGTCAAAAGCGCGACGATCAGCCGGCGGCGAAGCATGGGCAGGAGCGAGGAGGAATGCGCCATCATATCGCCGCGATTATAGTGCTATGGTATACTCGGCCCCAAAGCCATTCCCACCCTTCCGCCAGGAACAGTCTCGCATGGATGAGCTCGAACGCACCCAGGACATTTACGAGGCCGTGCGCGGTTATCCGCCCGCGCCCCAGCCCCCGCTCCCCGCGCCCGGCGACTTCAGCACGCTGGAGGCCATGGGCCTCACGCTGACTCCATTCGCGCGCCGGGTCATGGGCGCGGCGATGAAGATCACCGGCTTCGACCGGTTCTGGTCCACTCTGCCCGACCAGATCGAGCATCTGCAGCGCCGGATAAATCTGCGCGGCCCCGCGCTCTATGCGCAAGCAGTCTCCGCAACACTCGCGCTCGTCGACGACCCGCGCCCGCTCACGCCGTTCGAGCGCGCGGCCACGTTGATCGTGGGGGTGCGCCGGCTCCACGACGAGTATTTCGCGGGCAAACTGCCGCCTGACATGGTGCGCGGGGAAGCGGCGGAGATGGGGCAGTACGGCAATCTCTTCTCGACTAGCGTGGCGTGGGAGAACGGCGCGCCGCGGCTGTACAAGAGCAAGCAGACTGACCGGATCGCAGTGCTTGTCCGCGGACGGTTCTTCGTCGTTGAGATCGGCGCAGAGCCGTCGGCTGAGGATCTCGCCGCGACGCTCGAATCATGCGCCGCGCTCGCTGAGGAGGCCGCGGCGGACGGCGACGAACTGACCCTGGCCCGCATCACGGCCGCGTCGGACATGACGCAGCGGAAGCTCATGGGGGTGATGGTTCAGCGTCCGGCGAACGCAGAATCGCTCGAGGCGCTCAAGCACACGCTCGTGACCGTCTGCCTGGACCTCGAAGCGGCGCCGAAGGACGATGCGGAGGCGTCGCTGATCGCGCATCGCGACAATCCGGACAACCGCTGGTGGTACGCCAGCCTCCAACTCGTCGTGTTCGGCAATGCGAAGGCGTGCGCGCTGTGCTCGTTCAGCGCTTACCTCGACGGGAACGTCATGATGCGGGGCGCTGCCGAAATCGTCCGGCGTGGGTGTGAGGTTGCGCTGGTGGAGTCTGCCGCGAAGGTGCTCCCTGTGCGCGAATTGCACTGGGCGGTCGGCCAGCCCGCGCACGACATGGCCGATGCGGACCGGTTGCGGCTGCGCGACGAGCAGCCGGTAGCCACATATGAGTTGACCGGCCTGGGGCAGCAATTCTTCGACGCGGCGAAGCTCGATGCGGTGCCTGCGTTCGTGCTGGCTCTGGCGCTTGCGACGAAGCGCTACACCGGCGCCGCCCCCCTGGTCACGCAGTTCCTCACCATGTCCCGCTACCGCTGCACCGATCTCGTCACTGCGATGGTCACTACGCCGGAAGTTGCGGCGTTTGTCGAAAAGCCGGACGTCGGTCATCTTCGGCCCGCGCTCGAATCGCAGAAGGCGGCCATGTCGGCCGCGCGCAAGAGTCTGAGCCTTCAAACCGTATTCCGCCTGTTCATCAACTCCGACCTCCGCAAGCGCAACTTTCGCGGCATCACTAAGCGCACCGCTACCGGACTGGTGCGTCGCGCCGGCGCGTTCAAGCCCCAGGCGCGTGAGATCGTCATTTCGCACCCGGCAATCTACCCTGAAGTACCCGTCGTAGGCCGCCCCGGCGCGCGGCTGCCGTATACGAAGCATTTCGGACTGCACTACCAGATCTGGGAAGACAGGACGGTGGTGACCTTCATGCCGGGGACGAACTGGCAGGTGAAAAACGACGAACTGGCCGAGGCTTTGCGCGAGGCGTTGGAGCAGGTCGGGGAGTTAGCGCGCGGGTGACGACTCGCCGGGCTTAAGCCCTGTTGGATTTGAAATAGGATGCAGGGGACGAGCTGGGGTGGACAGAGAACTATCGGAAAACCTATCAGGGGTGCCATTGCTCGGAACAAAAGCATCCTGAGCGGAAGCCGAAGGGCTGTAGTCGAAGGATGCGCTGTGCGTTCCGGGCCGTCGCATCCTTCGACTACGCCTCGACCCTACGGGTCGGTCTCCGCTCAGGGTGCTCACCCTGCGATAGGTCTTCGGGATAGGCTCTTGGGTGATCGGTGCAGGACGATCCAGCGCACCTTCTCCAATCTGCGTCATCTGCGTCCTATACGTTACTCCGTCACCCACACGTCATACAGCACCGGCCACCACCCCTGAACGTCGTAGGACAGGCCCCGCACCCGGACAGACGCAGCATTCAGGTTGACCTGATCGCGCACCGGCAGCGTCCACGCGCCGTCCATCACGCGGCGCTGAACGTCCAGATAGAGCGACGCGCGCTGCGCCGACTCGCTCACGGCCTGGCCCTCGTCCAGCGCTGCGTTGACCTCCGCATCGTCGACGCGCGACCAGTTGAACGCGCCGATGTTCTTCCCGTGGAAGAACGTCGCGAGCATGGACGCGTCCGTGCCCGAGTTGCTGAACGGGATCAAGTGGTGTGTGCCGGTGCGGCCGGCCTCCAGCGCGGCCGGGTAGGGCATCTGCTCCAAATCCAATTCGATGCCCGCCGCCTTCCACTGCGACTGCAGGACCGCGCCGATCGACGGCAGCTCGCCCCAACTCATCAAGGCGGCCTTCAGCGCCAGCTTCTCGCCCTCTTTGTCCAGCGCGCCGTCGCCGTCCGAGTCCGTCCAGCCGGCTTCCGCCAGCAGCGCTTTGCCCTTTTCCGCGTCGAACGGGTAGGGCGGTGCGCTCAGAATCGGCCCTTGCGCGTACCTCGTCACCGCGGCCAGCGGGCCGGTCGCTACCGGCGAATACTCACCGAAGATGGCATTAACCAATGCCGCGCGGTCTGTCAGGTAGAGCAATGCCTGTCGCACCTTCGCGTCGTCGAGGGGCGCGAGTTGCGTGTTCATGAAGAACTGCACCGAGGTGCCCGGCACTTTAACCGGCAGCAGCGCAAATCTGCTGGCGTTCGGGCCGGTTGAGAGCTGCTGCGCGTCGGTCAGGGGCAACTCGCCCATCACATCGGCCTGCCCCGCCAGCAGCGCGGGCAGCCGTGTGGCTGCGTCGGCGTAAAAGCGGAACTCGATGCGGTCCAGGTAAGCCGGCCCCTGCCGTCCCCGGATTGCGGGCGCCCAGTTGTAGTCGGGGTTCTTCTCCAGCGCCAGCTCCTGCCGCTCCTGGTAGCTCACGAACCTGAACGGCCCGGTGCCAACCTGGTGCAGCTGGTACTGGTCGCCCCACTTATCGAGCGCGGTGGGCGAGGCCATGCCAAGATAGACCTGGCTCAGCCCATCCAGGAGTGGCGCGTAGGGCTGCTTGAGCGTGATCTTGACCGTGGCCGCGTCGACAGCCTCGCTGCCTTCGTACGGGCCGAGGAGAAATATGGCCTTCTGTGACTTCGTCGCGGGGTCCGCGATCCGCGTCAGGTTGGCCACCACCGCAGCCGCATCGAACGGCGTGCCATCATGGAACTTCACGCCCTGCCGCAAGGTGAAGGTATAGACCTTGCCGTCAGGGCTGACCTCCCACCTTTCCGCCAGCGACGGATGGAAGGTGCCGTCCTTGTCCTGCACGACCAGCGTATCGTAGACGCTGCTGAGCGGAATGCCGAGCTCCGAGTTAGCGTGGATGTGCGGGTCGATGCCCGAAACGGGCAGGGTCAGGCCATACCGGAGAGTGCCGCCGGCGCGCGGCTCGGCGGGGGAAGTGGTCGCGGCGCCTGTCGCGCCGACGGGGGGCGTCTGCCCCGCGGGCAGCGGCTGGCACGCGGCGAGCAGCGCCGCGACCGATATGGCAGCGACGAACCGGAACGCGCGCGACGCGTGTTGCGCAATCTGAGTTGATCGAAACATACACTGCTACCTGTTCGTTTTGGCGGCTCGCGTCACCTCGGTTATACTCCGCTCGTGCGCAAACCCCACAGTCTCGTCGCAGGGGCCGCAGCCACGCTCATCATGGCGTTCCTGATGCTGCTCCTGCCCGTCGCCACTTTCTATGATGCGCCCTCATACGCCGATCGGCTGCCCAGCGGACCGGGCGGGCACGGCTGCAAAGAGGGCAACCTGATACCTAACTGCGGGATGGACAACTTCGTTCCCGTCCCGCAAGGCTCCGCGCCCGCGGGCTGGACCCCGTTTGTCGTTTCCGGCGGGCTGGCGATGGACGCGAGCCCGGACACCTACTGGGGCGCGCCGAGCCTGCGAATGTGGTCGGATGGCGGCACCTTTGTCGCGGGGATCTACACGCAGGTCGGGGGACTGACGCCCGGCGCGACCTACTACGCCTCGATGGGGTGGGGCGGGCCGACCGAGCCGGATGCGTTCGGCCGGCGTCTCGGCATTGACCCCACTGGCGGAACCGATCCGAACTCCCCTAATGTCGTGTGGATGCAGCGGGGGCCGGGCAAGGTGCTCAACGACAGCAACCCCGGCTTTCCTAACATCGACGTCAGCGCGGTGGCGAAGGGTTCGACCGTCACGGTCTTTGTGTGGGTCGACCACAACTACTCGACCGGCCAGAATCAGATCTTCATCGACGCGGTTGGCCTCTATCCGTCTGGAGCGCCAATCGCCCCGCCGCCCACCAACACCCTTCCGCCCCCGCCGCCCTCGCCAACGGCGGCGCAGGTCGCAAAGGCTGCGGCGACGCGCGTCCCCGCCACTGCCACAGCCGTCCCGCCGACGGCCACTCTGCCGCCCACGGAAACGCCTACGCCCGCGCCGACCGACACGCCCGCGCCCACCGCGACGCCAACCCTGACCGCGACGCCCACCCAAACGCTCACGCCGTCGGTGACGCCCTCGTCGACGCTGCCCCCGCGGCCGCGCGCCACGGTTGCGCCGGAAAGCCGGGCGGTCGAGGTCGCCGTTTCGTCCGCCACCGCGCCGCCGCAGGCGCTCCTCTTCGGCGGGATCGGCGCGCTCGCCGGGGCCGCGTTACTCGGCGTCCTCGTCGCCGTCCGCCGCCGCTAACTCCGCTTCCGCGTACGCCTCCGCTTCGGCCTGCGCCTCGAGCGTCTGCCGCTCCCGCTCCGCCATCGCCAGTTTGCCCAAATACGCGCGGCGCTTCTTGTCGGGCATCCACCCGAGCGATGGGTCCTGCGCCTCGATCTTGCGCGCAAACACGAGGAACGCGCTGTGCGCGATCATGCGATCCTCTGGCCGCATGCGCCCCGGCGTCAGCTTCCAGGGCCGCACCAGGATCTCTTCCATCTGAATGTCACCGAACGGCCGCGTTTGCAGCGTCGCGATCAGCGCGCTCGCCTGGTTGATCGTCGGCACGAGCGCTCCGAAGAAACCGCTCCCCTTCAGCGCGTTCCACGCCTGGTCAAGGAACATGTCGGGCTCGCGCAGGTCAAGAAACACCGCGTCAACGTCCGTCTCGTGGAATCCCCCCGCGATGTCCTGGTTGTACAGCGTGACATAAGGCAACAGGCCGAGCCTGTCGAGGTTCTCCTGCGCCATGTCGTACGAGTCGGGCCGCGTCTCGTAGCTGTACACCCGGCCCGTCGGCATCACCGCGCGCGCCAGCACGAGGGTCAGCCCCCCACTGCCCGTCCCCGCCTCCACGATGGTCCTGCCGGGATAAAGGCTCAGCCGCAGCGCGATCTGCGCGGCGTCCTTGCTGTAAATGATCTGCGACGAGCGGGGGATCTGGTGGATCAGGTCGTGCGTCGACGGTTCGAGCGCGAGGTAACCCGCGCCGGTGTGCGTGTATAGCGTGCGGCCGAGCGGCCTGCCGATGATGTCGTCGTGATGAATGTTGCCCTTGTGCGAAGACCACATGTCGCCCCGCTTGAGGCGGACGAGGTAGTGCCGGCGATCAGGGCTGACAAGGAGGACGAGGTCGCCCTCTTTCGCTGCGGACATAGGGAAGATAACCACCTGCTTAAGATTCCGGTCATTATATCGGAATCATTCCCGGCTACGCAATTAGTGCGTTGACATTCACCCGCTCCGCTGTTATAGTCGCGGGTAGCCCGTTCATTTCTTCACGCGAAGGAGAGAACCATGCATCGTCCCTGGCTGCGCGCCGGCCTCATCGGCGCGGGCATCCTCCTCGTGCTGAGCCTGCTCAGCCTTGTCCCGCTCGTTAGCTGCATTGCGCCCATCCTGCAGATCCTTGCCTTCATCGGCATCGGCGCGCTTGCCGGATCGTTCATCCCACCGCGCCGCGAGGGCGGTCGCGCGGCCGGACAGGGTGCTGTTGCCGGCCTGATCGCGGGTTTGGTCGGCGGCATTGTTTCGACGTTGCTATCGGGCGTCGGCCTGGCAACGGCGGGCGGCACCGCGGCGATTCTCCAGCAACTGCCGCCTGAGACGCTCCAGCAGTTCGAGCAGGCCGGCCTCGATCCGGCGATGTTCGTCAACACCGGCACCGTCGTCGGCGCGACCGCGTTGTGCTGCCTGCCCGCGGGCCTCATTGTGGGCGCGCTGCTCGGCGCGCTCGGCGGCCTGATCTACGCCGCGGCCAAGCCGGAGTAGCGTCAATTGCAGATTGCAGATTGAAAATTGAAGATGCCCACCCGCTATCTTCAATCTTCAATCTGCTATCTTCAATCTTCCAATGGTCCGCGCCATCCTCCACATCGACCTCGACGCCTTCTTCGTCGCGGTCGAGCGCCTCGATAACCCCGCGCTGATCGGCGTGCCGGTCATCGTCGGCGGCCGGCCGGAAGTGCGCGGGGTCGTGGCATCCGCGTCCTACGAAGCGCGTAAATTCGGCGTCCACTCTGCCATGCCGACCGCGACCGCGCTGCGCCTCTGCCCGCGGGCCGTTCTCGTCTCCGGCCACCGCGGCCGCTACTCCGAGATGTCTGACAAAGTTATGGACATCCTCGGCCAGTACACCCCGCTCCTCGAACCGCTCTCCATCGACGAGGCCTTCCTCGACGTGACGGGCACGGAGGCGCACTACGGCCCGCCCGCGCAGCTGGCGAAGACCCTCCAGGATCGCATCCAGGACGAATTGAACCTTTCCGCGTCCCTCGGCGTGGCGACGAACAAGCTGCTCGCCAAGATCGCCAGCGACTTCCGCAAGCCGCACGGCATTACAGTGGTGCCGCCCGGCGAGGAAGCCGCGTTCCTCGCGCCGCTGCCGATCCGCAAGTTGTGGGGCGTGGGGGAGGTGACCGGCCGCGACCTGAGCAAACTCGGCATCGAGACGGTGGGCGACCTCGCGCGCATCCCCCGCGAGGAGTTGATCGCGCGCTTCGGGCAGGCGGGGGGCGAGGGGCTGCACCGCGCCTCTCACGGCATCGACGACAGCCCGGTGCAGGGGGAGCGCGAAGCGAAGTCGCTGAGCCGGGAGGAGACCTTCGCGCGTGACATAAGGGACGGGGAGACGCTGCGCCGCGAGCTGTTGCGGCTGAGCGACGAGGTGGCGTGGCGGCTGCGGCGGCACGGGCTCCAGGCGCGCACCGTCAACCTCAAGCTCCGCTACGCCGACTTCTCCACGCTCACCCGACAGGTGACGCTGCCCGACGCAACCGACAGCGGCCCCGTCCTCTACGCGCACGCCCTCGCGCTGTTCGAGAAGCTGTGGGACCGCCGTCCGGTGCGCCTTGTCGGCGTCGGCGGGACGAACCTGGAGCAGGGCGGCCGGCAGCTTCGTCTGTTCGAGCAGGAGGACCGCCGGCAGTCGCAGCTTGACGCCGCGCTCGACCGCATCCGCGCCAAGTACGGCGAATCGGCCATCCGCCGCGCGTCGCTGCTCGACGAGCGCGAGGAGCCGTGGGTGTCGCGGGACCCGACAAGCAAGACCTGACCGCGCCTGCCGGGTCCCCTTCGCGTTTACTGCACCGCGTACCACAGTGCGATCAACTGTCCGTCCCCATTCATCTCCTCCAACCACTGGTGGTGCCCCATCCGGTAACCATGCTCGGCCACCCACTTGTCGAGCTGCCGCCAGGCGGCCGGGATATCGACCCCAGGGTCCGTCTCCACTCGCGCGGGCATCACCGCGTACTTGCCGCCCCTAAGCTCACCGATGCGGATATCCGCTCCCGGCTCCACCTCCGGCCCCACCGTCACCATGAACTCGTAGCCGTAATTCGGACTGCCCGCCGACGGGTTCGGGTTGTTGAACCCGAAGACGCGCGCGCCCGGCGCCAGCAACCCGAGCGGCTTCGCCCATGCCGCCAACTTCGCCCAGGCAATATCCTCCGGCCCCGCGCCGAATCCCCATGCGCTCGCCACCCGTGCGGGCGCCAGTTCCACGATCTCGACCTTTTCCGTTTCCACGATGGGCCTCCTTTGCGACAATCACCGGACCGCTTGCTTCATTGCCTCCATCCTATCCCGGATTCCTGTCATCTTCTGTCAGTATTTGTGTTATACTCAAATGCGGATTTTCAATCTTCCATCTTCAATCGGATGCCACCGTGCGCGCCGATCGCCTTCTCTCGCTCTTGATGCTCCTTCAGTCCCGCGGCCGTCTGACCGCGGCCCAGCTTGCGCGCGAACTGGAAGTCTCCGAGCGCACCGTCTACCGCGATATCGACGCGCTCAGCGCCGCCGGCGTGCCGGTCTACGGCGACCGCGGGCCGGACGGAGGCTACGCGCTCCTCGATAGCTACCGGACCGATCTCACGGGGCTGACGGACGGCGAAACCCGCGCGCTCCTGTTGCTCACCATCCCCAGCGCGCTCGGCGATCTCGGGCTGGACGACGACATGGCGCAGGCGCTTCGCAAGCTCGCGGCCGCGCTGCCGGCCTCGCGCCGGGGCGAGGAAGAGCGTGTTCTTAACCGGTTCTACCTCGATCCGAACGACTGGCGTGAGCGGGGCGCCGGCCCGGCGCACCTGGGGGCGCTTCAGCGCGCGGTCTGGGAGGATCTGCTCGTCGACATCGCCTACCATCTGCCGTCAGGTCCGTTAGTGAATCAGCGCATCGCGCCTTACGGGCTGGTCGCGTGGGCGGGCGAATGGCGTGTCTTGACCCTCGTCGAAGGCCGCGTGCTTGCGTATGCCGTGTCTGAGCTCGCAGAGGCGCAGCTAACCGGGGAGCATTTCGCGCGGCCCGCGCGCTTCGATCTTCGCGGTGCGTGGGCGGCGTGGCGCGCGGGCCGAGACGCGCGGCCGCGTTATGCGATGACGCTGCGGGTCGACGGATGGTTGGCCGCGCGCCTGGCGCGCTATGGCATCGAAACGGATGCGGGGGGTCAGACTGCGGAATCAGACGGCCGCGTCACTGTGCGCGGGAGTTGCGACTCCTTCGACGATGCGCGGGCGCGGGTGTTGGCGCTGGGCGGCGCGGTGGAGGTGCTTGAGCCTGAGCCGCTGCGCCGGTCGGTGATCGACTACGCGGAGCAGATTGCGAGGCGCTACGGCGCGCCGCGTTAGCCGGTCGCGCTCGCGGCCGCCTCCGACAGCGCCGCGTCGAGGTCGCCCCCGTCGTTGAAGCGGGCGACGGTGTTGAGGAAATCGGGGAGCGACGGCAAGCGCAGCCGCAGCGCGCGCAGCTTGCCACCGATGGGGTCAGTGCCCGCGGAGGCGCCCACCTGGTACGACCCGTGGAACGCAAAGTAAGCCTGGTTCAGCTTGCGGATCGCGTAGCCTCGGTCGGCCAGTTCCAGCCGCCGCTGTTCCATGTACTGCTCCGCTTCGCCGATCTTCCCCTCGGCCAGCAGCGCGTCCGCCTTCAGCCGCGTCTCGCGCATGAACGCGCCGAACTCGAACTCCGGCTCTACGCGCTCCTGCGTCAGCCAGTCCGCCCGCTTGTTGAGCGGACGCGGCCACGGCGCGGGTCCCACCAACTCCGGGTAATACGTCTCCAGCACGCGCCGGCTCACCTCGCCGCCCACGATGGACGCCACGGTTTCGTTGATGGTGCGCATCGCGCCGCTGCTCTCGTAGTTCCACCCGAGCGGCCGGAAGAAAAGATAGGTGTGCGCCCACTCGTGCGCGATCGTGTCGACCACCCAGCCGAGCACCTCGTACTGAAGCACCATCGTCGGGTAAGACGAGAAGCCGCCGGTGCCTTCGACCAACGCGCTCTTCTCCAGACCGCCTGCCACCTCGGCCTCGATCTGCTCGATGCGTTCCAGCGGCAGCGCCGGGTCAAGATAGACGCCGCGCTCGACGCGGATGCGCTCGCGCGGCGAGATAACCAGGTAGTTCGGGCTCTCGGTGAACTGGAAGCTGACGGGCGGGAGCACCTGCCCGCCGGTCGTAAAACCGTACTCGTCCAGGACCGAAGCGACTTGCTTCTCCAGGATGCGCTCCACAGCCGGCCGGTTGCCCTCCATCCGCCCGCGCAGCTGCTCCAGCTCCGCCGAAAGCGTTGCCTGCTTCTGCGCCAGGTCCCCCTCGCCCACGCCCGACGCCGCGCGCTCGATCTCGCCGGTGAGCTGCGCCACGCGGCCCACGGCCTTCATGTAGCCGAGCACCAGCTCCCGCTCTTCTTGCGGAGCCAGCCCCTTGCCCGGCTGCTGAATCGCGTCGCGAACCTTTTGGCCGATAGCCTGCGCCTCCCACGCCGCGAGGTTGAACGTCTCCCCGCTCACCGCGCGGTCCACTAATGCTTCTGCGCGCGCCGCGCCGAGATGTCCGTCGCTCGGAATCAGCAGCATGGCCGCGAGCAGGACGACGATCAGGCGTAGCGCCTTGCGCGCGCCGCTGCGGATGGCGACGCGTTGCCGGGGCGCGACAGCAGGCGCCGGGGTAGATGACTCCATACGCGCCTGATTATATCGTCCCGCGCAGCCCGCGACAAGGGATTTCGCCGCGCTCTAACGAAGCCTTAATGCCGTGCTATAATCACGCCATGACCGACCTCGCCCTGCGCCCTGCCGGCAGCGCCTCGCATGAGGAGCGCGCGGCTTTGATGAACCTCGCTTACGCCGACTACAACATTCCCCTTCACGTCGACGCCGACGCGCTCGCGCGCATGGACTACCTCTACGATGTGGACCCCGACGCGTCCGTGGTTGCGGAGCGCGACGGCGCGCTGATCGGGCAGGCGCTGCTTTCGCGGCGCGGCGAGCGGGCTTGGGTCAGCGCGGTGGGGACTGTGCCTGCTGCGCGACGGCAGGGCGTAGCGCGCGCTATGATGCTCGCGCTCATTGCCAACGCGCGTGACCTGGGGCTGCGCGATGTCGTTTTAGAGGTCATCTCCGAGAATACCCGCGCGCACGCGCTCTATCTCGATCTGGGTTTTAGGGACGTGCGCGAGCTGCTCACCTGGCGCCTCGCGGCCGACGCTGACCCGCTGCCCATCCCCCCGGAGCTGCTCAGCGAAGCGCACCCTGAATCCGTGGTGGCCCATTTCGAGGACTGGCATCGCGAGCGCCCCTGCTGGCAGCGCGAACTCCCTACGCTGCGCCGGATGCTCGGCCGCGTCCGCGCCTACACCCTCGCGCTGGACGGCCGCCCCGCGGGCTACTGTCTCGTGGCCGACCGGGTCGAGTCCGTCTCGATCCTGGACGCGGGCATCAGCCCCGATTTCGGCGCGGTGCGCGCAGGCCGCCCCCTCTTGCAGGCCCTTTCGCGCCTCCACCCGAATCGCGCGCTCACCATCATGAACGTCCCCGCCGACGATCCCCTTTCCCGCGCGCTCGCCGCGCTGCGCTTCCACGTCACCATCCGCCAGTGGGAGATGATGCTCCAACTGTAACATCTGTCTTCGCCACACAGGTCCCAGAGATCGCATAGGTAGCAGATCCTCTCCCTGAGCCCTCTGCGTCCTCTGTGGCAAAACGAGGCCGTCTCGCGGAAGGCGACTTTCCTCGCTGCGCGCGTCCCCGCTTTGCGCTATGCTTCGCTCATACAACTCAACAAAAGGAATCCCCATTTATGAGCGAACTGATCGACAACCGGCGCCAACGCGTCGAAATCATGAAGGGCCTCATCCGCCAGTTGCACGCGGGCGCGGCCGAGGCCCGCGTCAAGACCCAGCTGGAAACCCTGCTGGACGAAGCCGATTACAGCGACGTCTTCCTGATGGAAGTCCAGCTCATTCAGGAAGGCATCCCGGCCGAAAGCATCCAGCAGCTCTGCGACACGCACACGCGCGTGCTCAAGAAGCACCTGGACCTGCAGGAAACGCCGGACACCATCCCCGGTCACCCGGTCCACACCTTCCTGATGGAAAATCGTGAACTGACCCGCACGACCGGCCGCGCGCGGCTGCTGATCAAGCAGATCGACGCGCTGCCCGACGAACAGGACGCGACAGAGCAGATGCGCGGCCTACAGGAACTGCTCAACAACCTGATGGACGTGGACAAGCACTACCGGCGCAAGGAATATCTTGTCTTCCCGTACTTCGAGAAGAACAACCTGCCCGGTCCGCCGACCGTCATGTGGGGCAAGCACGACGAGGCGCGCGAAATGCTGCGCGGGGCCATCGCCGGCCTGCAGGAAGTGGACGCGCTCGCCGCAAGCGAGGCCAAGGCGTACAACCAGTTTGCCGTTGCCCCTGCGCTTGAAGCCGTCGACGACATGGTCTACAAGGAGGAGCGCATCCTCTTCCCGACCGCGCTCAACCTGCTGACCGAGCAGGACTGGTACGAGATCTACGTCCAGAGCGACGAGTACGGGTATTGTCTCTATGCGCCGCAGTTCGAGTGGACGCCGGAGGGCGGCATCCACCAGGAGATTCGCAAGCCGCTGGCCGCGGGCGGCCGCGTGCAGATGCCGACCGGCAGCTTTGCGCTCGACGAGTTGATCGCCGCGTTCACCGCGCTTCCCTTCGATCTGACCTTCGTCGACAAGGATGATACGGTGCGCTATTTCAGCCCGGGTCGGGAGCGCATCTTCGACCGCTCGCGCGCGATTCTTGGGCGCAAAGTTCAGTACTGCCATCCGCCCAAGAGCGTGCATATCGTGAATCAGATCGTGCGCGACTTCAAGGCAGGGAAGGAGGACCGCGCCCGCTTCTGGATCAACATGAGGGGCCGGCTCATCTACATCTGCTACTACGCAGTGCGCGGGAAAGAGGGCGACTACCTGGGGACGCTCGAAGTCACGCAGGACCTGACGGAAGTCCGCAGCCTTGAGGGCGAGCGCCGTCTGCTGACCTACGACTCGCCTGAGCTGGTGGAGGGTTGAGCGCCATGGAAATCACCGGCCGCAGCAAGCTATTCGACGTGCTCAGGGAATACCCGTCCCTGGAAGAAAAAATCATCGACATCGCGCCGGCGTTCAAGAATCTCCGCAACCCCGTCCTGCGCCGCACGGTCGGCCAGCTTGCCACCATCGAGAAGGTGGCGCAGGTCGGCAACGTGGACGCCGACCAGTTGGTCAACACGCTCCGCCGCGCGGTCGGCCAACCCGAACTTGGCGCGGCCGCACCCGCGCCGATCGGCATTCCGGCGGCCGCCTTGGACGATCCCGAATGGATCGCGGGCGAGCCGCAGTTCGTCCTCGACGGGACGTCCATGCTCCAACGGGGCGAGGTGCCGGTTCAGACGGTGAACGAGTTGTTGCCGCAGATCAATGGCCGCGGTTACATCCTGCTCGTCACCGACTTCGAGCCCGCGCCGATCATTGACGCCATGACCAAAGCGCGGCGCCGCGTCCACCACAAGCTGCACCCGAGCGACGCGACGCAGCACCTCACATATATCGCGAGTTAACGCGCCGCCCGCGAATCACACACGAATACACGAATCGCGACGCGCGCTCGCCGCCATTCGTGTATTCGTGGTTCTATTCGTGGTCGGCCCCCTTGCCCGTGGCCGGCACTCACATGCGGTGCGCTGCTTCCACCGCTGCTTTAAGGTTCTCCCACGGCGTCTCCCCCGGCACGGTGCAGTCCGCGGCCAGGACGAACCGCTCCGGCTTTTCCGCCAACGCCCGCTCCGCCGCGCGGCGGGCGTCCTCCGGTGTCCCGGTTGCCAGCGCGCCTTTGCGCTCCAGCCCGCCCATGAACGGCCGCCCGAACAGCGCCGCCGCCTCCCGCAGCGACAAGACGCGCTCCCCCACGTGCAGCGGCGCATTCACGAGGTGGCCGGGATAATCGAGGAACGGCGTCAGGTCCGCGTACAGCGCCTCGAAGTCGCATACGTGCAGGATGTTGAACGGGCAGTCGCCGATTTCCGCCCACACGCGCAGGTCGAACGGCTTGATGAGCCGCTCAAAGATGTCCGTGCTGCTGAAGCGGTTTGTTCCGCCGAAGCGGAACGCCTCGCCCCCCTGCGTCGATGCGTAGAACCCGTCCACCCCCGCCTTCTTCGCCGCTCGCGCCAGGGTCAGCACGTTCTCCGCGCTGATGTCCAACGCTTTAACCGCTTCCTCCGGGTAGTCGCGCAAGTGCTGCTCCAGCAGGGCGTCGCCAGCCAGGTGCCGCGCCCACATGAACGGCGAATAGAGGGTCAACACGACAAGCGCCTCGTTGCCCGCCGCCTCCACCAGCCCGCGCACCACCTCCACCGTCGGCGCGAAGTCGTCCTCTGTCAGCCGCCGCGCGCGGCCCCAGTCCGCCGGCGTGGTGACCGTCCACTCCGGCAGCCCCTGCTCAAACTGAATCTTCACGAAGTCCATGCCGGTGTAGCGGAAGAACTCCAGGTGCCGCTCGATGGCCGCGCGGCCCTCGGTGTACGGCGGCCCAAAGTGCAGGAAGAACGCCGCGGGCGTGTAACCCTCCGGCGCGTGTCCGGCAACCAAGTCCAGCATCATCTCGCGCTTGTTCATCATGCTCGCTCCTTTCCATGCGTCGGCCTATTATAGCGCGAAAGAGCGGACGGTTTCGGCGCCTGCGCCGTGGGTCTTGACACCGGCGCAAACTCATGCCATAATCACGACCGATTTTATCGTTATTTCTCATATTGGGGGAACACCGTCGACGACGCATGAAAGTGTCTCGCCAATCCGACTACGCGTTGCGCGTGCTCTTTGCGCTTGCGGCCCGCTATCCATGCGAGCCTGTCTCCATTCGCCAGTTGGCGGAGGAAAACGACGTGCCCAAGCGCTTCCTGGAGCACATTATGCTCGACCTGAAGGCGCAGGGCTGGGTGGAGAGCGCGCCGGGCAAGAAGGGCGGCTATCGCCTGGCAAAGCCGCCGGACCGGATATTCATGGGCCACGTGGTGCGGCACTTCGACGGCCTGCTTGCCCCCATTGCGTGCGTGTCGGCTTCCGGGTACGAGCCATGCGCCCAGGAGCCGGTTTGCCGGTTCCGTCGCGTGTTCCTCGATATCCGGAACGAGGTCACGCTGCGGATGGATGGCGCCTCGCTGGCATCGGTCATGGCCGGGTCGCCGGTGCGCGCGGAAGAAGTATTCGACGAATTGATGATCGCCGGCGCAGGCATCTAGCCTCGCCTCACCTTATTGTGGCAGGAGCAGAGCAGTATGAAGATCGCTAACGACGCAACTGAGTTGATCGGCAACACGCCCCTCGTTCGACTGAACCGCGTGACAGAAGGCGCAGTGGCGCAGGTCGTCGCCAAGTTGGAGTTCTACAACCCGGCGCATAGCGTCAAGGACCGCATTGGCGTGTCCATGATCAATGCGGCCGAGCGCGACGGCAAGCTCAGGCCGGGCATGACCATCGTGGAGCCGACCTCGGGAAACACTGGCATCGCGCTGGCCTTCGCCGCGGCCGCGCGCGGCTATAAGTGCAAGCTGTACATGCCGGAAACCATGTCGAAGGAGCGCCGCGCGCTGCTGCGCGCGTATGGCGCCGAGCTGGAGCTGACTCCCGGCTCTGAGGGCATGGCGGGCGCAATTAAGCGCGCCGAGGACCTCGCCGCATCCGACCCGGAAACCTACTTCCTGCCCCAGCAGTTCAAAAACCCGGCCAACCCCGAGATTCACCGGCTGACCACCGCCGAAGAAATCTGGCGGGATACGGACGGCCAAGTCGACTTCCTTGTGTCGGGTATCGGCACCGGAGGCACGATCACGGGTGTGGGCGAGGTCATCAAGGGGCGAAAACCATCCTTCAAAGTCGTGGCCGTAGAGCCCGACGCTTCGCCGGTTCTGTCGGGTGGGCAGAAGGGCCCGCACCCGATTCAGGGGATCGGCGCGGGCTTTGTGCCTGACGTGCTGAACACGAAGATCTATGACGAAGTCATCCGCGTCAAGAACGACGACGCGTTCGACATGGCGCGACGCGTCGCGCGCGAAGAGGGGCTGCTGGTCGGCATCTCGTCCGGCGCCGCCGCGTGGGCGGCTGTTCAGGTCGCGCGGCGGCCGGAGAACGCCGGCAAGTTGATCGTCGTGATCATCCCGTCGTTCGGTGAGCGCTACCTCAGCACCGCGCTCTTTGCCGGGCTGATGGACTGAGCAGTTCAACCGCCACGTCCACGGCGTGGCTGCAGTCAAAGCGGCTGATCCTGCGCGTACTCTGCGGGGCTGCCTGACCGATCGTCAGGCAGCCCCGTTTGCCGTTCGCCGTCAGATCGCGGCCTACCCTCCGCCTATCCCAGCAGGCCCATGATTCCCTGGAAGGCGAAATATAGGCCGAAGACCAGCGAGGCGATGACTGTGACCGGCCGGTTGTTCCGCTCCAGCCAGGAGCGCGCGCTGCCGAGCGCGCTCGCGGCGCGTCGCGGCGCGATGGCGGAAAAGAGCAGCGGGATCAAGAGCAGCGACGCCGAGACGAGCAGATAGATCGCAAACGCCACGATGCTCTGCGGTTGGTCGAGTTGGCCGGCCGTGATGGTTGCCAACGCCGTCAGCGTCAACACCCAGTGTTTCATTCCGACGGCCATCAGCAGCGCGCCCATGCCGAAAGCGCGGCCAACCGACATTTCGCTGAGCGAAGCCAGCCATTTCGGCGGCGGAGCGTCTGGGTCCTCTTCTTTCGTCCACTTCTTGTAAGCCAGGGTGAGCAACAATAACCCGATGACGAGAAGCAGGGTTGAGACCAACACCTGGGTGCCCGCTTCCCCGTATGCTTGATCCTCGCGCTGAAAGACCGCGCCGAACACGACGCCCTGGATTGAGCGGACGAGCAGCGTGCCGGCCACGAACGCAGCCGCCTTCGGGAGGCCGCCCTTGTCGCTCAACATAAGCAGGACGATGATGATCCATGCCGGCATAAGCGCCGCGCCGATCATGATCGGGATGAGATCGACAATCAGGGTGCGGCGTCTGCGCTTCCCCGTTCCAGCGTGACCCGATTTCGGCTCTCCACAGAGACGCCCGCCCCGCGCACTGCCTCGAGCGCGTACTCGCGCATAACGCGGGCGACTTCGCCCTGCTTGCCAGCCTTTGTCTTGGCGCGCAGCCGGACGATCACGCCCATCTCCGTTTGCCCATTCCAACCGAATATCTCGGGCGGTTCGAGCAGGTGCGGCCGCGCGCGGGGATCAGCGGCCACCTTCACCAGCGCCTCCTCCAGCGCTGCCACCGCCTTCTTGATGTCTGAGTCGAACGAGAAATTGAGCTCGACCAGCGCGCGCGCCCAGTCGCGCGTTTCATTCGCAAGCACGCGCACGTCCCCGTTGGGGACGATGAAGAGCCGTCCTTCCGCATCGCGCAGGTCGGTCCGCCGCAAGGTAATGCGCTCCACCTCGCCCGCCACCGCGCCGATCCGCACCGAATCGCCCACTCGGAACTCGTCCTCGAGCAGGATCGTCAGCCCGCCGATGAAGTCCTTGATGAGCGTCTGCGCGCCGAGCGAAACGGCCAGGCCGAGGATGCCGGCCGCGGTCAATGCGGGGCCGATGTTGATGCCGAGGGTTGCCAGGCCGATCAACGTGGCCACGGCCAGAATCGCGATCTGGACTGTGCTCTTCCCCGCCCGGTAGACCGTCCGCAGGCGGGCGCGCCGGTCCGGGTCGGGCACCGGCGCGACGAATCGGCGGTCGATTTGCTCCGCCGCAACAGACACAAGCCGCAGCAGCAGCAGCGTCACCCCGACCGTAACGACCAGCGGCAGCAACACATGCGCAAGGGTCTCGCGGAGCGAGGCCATGAGTTGTTCAAGCATGGCCGCCCCCTCGCGTCTCCGCCGAGTTGGGGATCGCCGTTTCCGGCTGCGCGACCTTGTGCCGCTGCCAGGGCCACCGGTGCTCGATCTCGACTACCAGCGACCAACTCAGGAAAGTTCGGATGAGCACCAGGATGCCCAGGATCACCACGTTCTCGAGGCTGAACTCCAGCGCCACGGTGCGAACGATATCGGCAGCCACCAGGATCTCTAGTCCCAGCAGCAGACCGCGCGCCAGGCGAATTTTGTACTGATCATAGGCATTGATGCTGGCGCCGCGCGAAGTCTGCCTCCGAACATAGTCATACGTGGCCCCAACAGTGAAGATAATAATGACCGCTACGGCCAGCACCTCAATGGCTAGCGAGGCGAACTCGATGATCTCGTTGATCGTAGTCATGATGCTGCCTGGGTCTTGTCCGATTAGCCCCAGGCCGGCGCTTTGCGCAAGAATCATGGGTGTGGCGGCCTCCACTTTCTGGTTATGGGCAGCTCGCCCCGTACGGCGCTTCGCCCGGGTGGTGTTATGTCTGCCCGAGCTCACCGAAGGGCGTCGAAGGCGACTTCTCCATTGTAGCCCGCCCGGCGGCGCTTCGCACCTGTACAGACGTCTAGAATTCTCGGCCTTTGACGCCGCAGCGCGCCCGCGGCGGCCTCGTTGCGCGCCGCGTAAGACCCGCGCCCGTTTCTTCTTTGGCCTCTGCCGCCGCAAAGGGTATAATTGACCTTTTGGTGAGAGGAAATGGATTTGCGCGCGAGATCACCCAGGAGCGACCGGCGTGACGGATAATATGGCGGAGCGGCTTGATGCGCTGCGCCGCGCGATCGACTACCACGCGCACCGCTACTATGTCCTCGATGATCCTGAAATCAGCGACGCGGAGTACGATGCGCTCTGGCGCGAGCTGGTCGCGCTTGAAGCCGCGCACCCCGAGCTTGTCACGCCCGGGTCGCCCACGCAGCGCGTCCCAGGCGCGCCTGCGGAAGGATTCGCCAAAGTCCGTCACGCCGCGCCCATCCTCAGCCTGGGCAATGCGTTCGACCCCGATGGGCTGACCGCCTGGCGCGACCGCTTCATGCGGCTGCTGCCCGAAGCGGACCGCGCAGCCGTGGCCTACGTTGTCGAACCCAAGATCGACGGCCTGAGCGTAGTGCTCACCTACGAGAACGGTGAATTGACCCTCGGTGCGACGCGCGGCGACGGCGAGGTTGGCGAGGACATTACCGCGAATCTGCGCACTTTGCGCTCGGTGCCGCGCCGCATCCCCGCGTCGCGGGAGAGCGCCGTCCGTGCGCCGGCGCGCATCGTCGTGCGCGGGGAAGTCTACGCGCCCGTTGCGGACTTCGAGCGGTTCAACGCGCAGCAGCAGGAGAGCGGCGTCAGAACGTATGCCAACCCGCGCAATTTCGCGGCTGGCTCGCTGCGGCAGCTCGATCCGCGCATCACTGCGACGCGACCGCTGCGCCTGTGGCTGTACCAGATTGTAGACTTTCAAGACGCGCGCGCGATTCGCTCGCAGTGGGAGGCGTTGCAATACCTGCGCGACCTCGGCTTCCCCGTCGAGCGCCGCATCCGCCGGTTCACTGACTTTGACGAAATGGCTGCTTACGTGGTGGAGTGGGGCCAGACTGATCGGCGCAGCCTGCCGTACGAGGCAGACGGCCTGGTCATCAAGATCGACGACTTCGCCATGCAGGCGCGCCTGGGCTACGTGGGCAAGGACCCGCGCTGGGCCGTCGCCTACAAGTACCCTGCGGAAGAGGCTGTCACCCGGCTGATCGACATCCGCGTCAACGTGGGCCGGACGGGCACGCTCAACCCTTATGCGGTGCTGGAGCCGGTGCAGGTGGGCGGCGTGACCGTCTCGCAGGCAACCTTACATAACGAGGACTACGTCAAAGAGTTGGACATCCGGCCGGGTGATATGGTGGCGGTGAAGCGGGCCGGCGAGGTGATCCCGCAGGTGCTCCGCGCGCTCAAGGATCTGCGCACCGGCGCCGAACAGCCCTGGGAGATGCCGAAGACGTGCCCCGCATGCGGACAGCCCGTGGAGCGCGCGCCCGGCGAAGCCGCGACCTACTGCGTCAACAGCGAGTGCCCGGCGCAACTCGTCCGGGGAATCGAGCACTTCGTCAGCCGCGGCGCGATGGACATCGAAGGCTTCGGCATCCGGCAGGCCGAGCTATTGACGCAGCTTGGCTTCATCCGGTCGCTCGCCGACGTCTACTATCTCGACGCCGATAAGCTGCTTGAGCTGGAGGGCTACGGCGACAAGCGTGTCCGCAACCTGATGGCTGCAATCGAAGAGTCGAAGGCGCGGGGGCCGGCCCGCCTGCTGACTGCGGTTGGTATCCGCGGGGTGGGCGAAATCGTCGCAGAGCAACTGGTCGACCATTACGGCTCGATCGACGCGCTGATGGATGCGCCCCTGGCCGAATTGCAGGCGCTGAGCGGCATCGGCCCCGTGCTAGCGCAGAACATCTACGATTGGTTCCAGAAGCAGCCGAACCGGCGCCTCATCGAGCGGTTCAAGGCGGCCGGCGTCCAGACCGCCGCGTCGCGAGGGACTGGCGACGGTCCCGCAACGCTTGCGGGCCTGACGTTTGTTATCACCGGCACCCTGCCAAATCTGAGCCGGGACCAGGCCAAAGACCTGATCAAGGCGCACGGCGGCAAAGTGACCGATTCCGTCAGCAAGAACACGAGCTATCTCGTGGCCGGCGAGGCAGCCGGCTCGAAGCTCACAAAGGCCCAGCAGCTGGGCGTGCCCGTCATCGATGAGGCGCGCTTGCGGGAGATGCTCGCCATCTAATGAAGGATTATCGGACGCAGATCACGCAGATGGAGTGGATGGATTCGATAGAGGGACTCTGCGTAGATCAGGCCAAATCTGCGTCAGCTGCGTTCTATTCTGTCTCGTTAGCGAAAGGAACTTATTCAGCATGACCGAACCAAACCAGACCGCGCAGTCGCAGCGCAACCAGGTGCCGATTCAGTGCCCGAACTGCGGCACGCAATACCAGACGCCTGTCATTTCGATGCTCGACGTGGGCGCCTATCCTGAGCTGCGCAGTTACTTCCTTTCCGGCCAGCTCAACGTGGCCGAGTGCCCAAGCTGCCAGACGCCGGTCATGCTGGAAGTCCCGATTGTTTATCACGATCCGAGGGCGGAGTTTCTGGCCATCTACTTCCCGCAGCAGCTGAACATCCCTGAGATGGAGAAGCAAAAGATGATCGGCGAGCTGACGCAGTCGCTCATGCGCTCGCTCCCGCCGGAACAACGCAAGGGCTACTTCTTCAGCCCGCGGCAGTTCGTCTCGCGGCAGTCACTCGCGGACGCCATCTACGGCACCATGGGCATCAGCCAGGACGAGCTCGACCGGCAGCGCAAGAAGTCGCGGCTGGTCGAGCAACTCCAGGTCTTTGCCGATGACCCCAAGGGCCTGCAGATGATGGTCAAGCAGAATGAGAAGGACCTCGACGGCGAGTTCTTCAGCATCCTCGCGGCTATGCTCGAACAGGCCGGCGCGATGGGCGACGAGAAAATGGCTGGCAGACTTACCATGCTGCGCGACAACCTCATGCCTCTGACAGCCTGGGGCAAGAAGGCGCAGCGCCAGCGCGCGGCGGTCGAGTCGCTCAAGGACCTCAAGACGCCGGAGGAGTTTCTCGACCGCATTATCGCGGCGGACGAGGACGAGGCGACCGCCATCACCCTGGCCGCGCGTCCCGCGCTCGACTACGAGTTCTTCCAGGCGCTCACCGCGCGCGTCGATGCGGCAACGGGCGCGGAGAAAGAGCGGCTCACCCGGCTGCGCGAGCAGTTGCTGACGCTGACGCAGAACCTTGACGAGGCGACGCGTGCGTCGGTCGAGGACTCGGTGCAGACGCTCCAGGAGATCATCAACTCGCCCAGCCCGCGCTCGGCGGTCCGCGAGCATATCGATGATATCGACGACGTCTTCATGACCGTCCTGTCCCGCAATATGCAGGCCGCGCAGGAAAAGAAGGACGAGGCGTTGCTGCAGCGCCTGTCGATGGTTTATGACGAGATTATGGGCATGATGCAGCAGAGCGCGCCGCCCGAGGTCCAGTTCATCAACGAGCTGGTTATGGCCCCGTACCCGGACGGCACGCGCAAGCTGCTGGCCGACAACCGCGAGATGGTCACGCCGGAACTGGTCGACTTGATCGGTCAGATGGCCGACGAAATGACGCGGAACGAAGGCGAAGACGCCGCGGAGATGGTCAAGCGCCTGCGCGATATTCGAGCGCAGGCGATGCTGATGATTTAGCTTGGCCCTGTTGATCCGTCGGGGCTTTCTGGCCCCGGCGGATTTGGCCCACCCACATGAATCACGACTCAGTCACAGACTCTCGCCCTTCCGTCACTGCTGAGGCTGTCGCGGCGCTCTTCGCGCAGGCCGACATCTACCTCGCCATTGCCGAACTCGGCACAGGCGGCGCGGTTGCGGCTGCGCTGCGCTCCACCGAGGCCGCCGGCCGGATTGCCTCGGCCCGCGTCTACGCAGAAGCGTCCGAACTCGCGGAGGCGCTGCGCGTCTCAGAGGCCAAGATGGCCGCGTTCGGCGCGGTGAGCGCAATGGTCGCGGCTGAGGCCGCAGCCGCGTTGATCGACACCTACGAGGGCGGCTGGGGCCTGGCCGTCCTGTGTCGGGGCGGGAACGGCGCCGGTGTCGCCGGCGTCACGAACCTGACCCCCGATGATACGGGCTGTTTCATCGCGCTCGGCACGCCGAGCGCAACCGAAATCGTACCCTGCGCGCCCGAGCGCGTCGTCCCAAGCGCGCTCGCGCTGCTCAAGTCCGCGGCCGAAGTCCGGCTCGCGACCCCGCGACCCTACTGATGTAGCGCAAGTTGCCAACTTGCGCCCGCAGCGGAGGCATTCATGTCCGACATCCCATTCCAACTCAAACTCGTCGAGATCGAGAACCCGGACGCGCTCAACTTCATCCTCGGCCAGAGCCACTTCATCAAAACGGTGGAGGACCTGCATGAGGCGGTCGTCGGCGCGGTGCCCGGCGCGAAGTTCGGCCTGGCGTTCTGTGAAGCTTCCGGCGCGGCTCTTGTGCGGTCGACCGGCACGGACCCCGACCTGCAAGCGCTGGCCGAGCGCAACGCGCTTGCGCTCAGCGCAGGCCATTCGTTCATCCTCTTCCTGCGCGACGCGTTCCCGATCAATATCCTCAAGACCGTGCAGGCGGTTCCCGAGGTAGCAAACATCTTTTGCGCCACCGCGAACCCGGTGCAGGTGATCCTCGCGGAGAGCGAGCAGGGACGCGGGATCCTCGGGGTGATCGACGGCGTGTTGACGAAGGGCGTCGAGGACGCCGAGGGCGTGGCCTGGCGCAAGGGGTTCTTACGCAAAATCGGATACAAGGTAGGCTAAGATACCAGATCAACCCGTCCCCGGCCCGACAGGTCCCGCGCCGGCCGAACCGGCGGCCACGCTCGTCGCGCAGGCTCCCACGGCCGAGACGCCCGCTTCGCCCGCGCCGCCCACTGCGACGCTCGAACCGACGGCCACCTACACGCCAACCGAGGTTCCCCCCACCCCCACGCCCGCGCCCCCGACGGACACGCCGGAGCCCACGCTGACGCCAACCCCCGCGCCTACGATTGCGCCGAGGCCGCTGACCGAGACCGACAATTATCTGGTGCTCGGCATCGATCCAAGGCCGGGCGACAAGGCGTGGCGCACCGACACGATCATGGTCGTCGCGGTCGACCACGAGGCGCAGCAGGTCGGCATCTTCTCGATTCCACGCGATTTGTGGGTGGACGTGCCCGGCCTGGGGCCCGCGCGCATCAACCAGGCTGATTTCCACGGCGAGAACGCCAAGTATCCCGGCGGCGGGCCGGCCCTCGTTGGCAAGATCATCGAGGACACTTTTGGCGTGCCGATCCACCACTGGGTGCGCATCAAGCAGGAGGGGTTGGTCGAGCTGGTGGACGCGCTCGGCGGGGTCGACGTTACGCTGAACTGCCCGCTCCACGAGCTAACGCCCCACCCGACGAAGCCCGGCCAGTGGGAGAAGTTCGAGCTGCCCGCCGGGGTGAACCACCTGGACGGCGCGGCGGCCAAGAAGTTCGCGACGTTCCGCTACAACTCGAACGACTTCTACCGCGGCCAGCGCCAGCAGCAGCTTATCTGGGCGATCAAGGAGAAGGCGATCCAGTTGGACGCGATCACCAAGCTGCCGCAGCTCTGGACTGCGCTCCAGCACACGTTCACGACCGATTTGGGCATTCTCGACGTGATCCGGCTCGCGCGCATTGGCGCCGGGCTGAAGCCTGAGCAGATCCACGGCCTGACCTTCAGCACCGAAGCGATCGTCTATGCGCAGGTTGGGGAGGCGCAGGTGCTCAAGATCGGCGATAAGGACCTGCTGATGAAGGAACTCGGGAGCCTGTGGACGCAGAAATCGATTTCGGAACAGGGCAAGATCGGCTCCAACGCGACGTGCCCGACGCCGACGGTTCCGCCTACCGCCACAATAACGCCGCTCGCCACGCTTGCGCCGCTCGGCACGCCAACTCCGTAATTCAACGCAGATGAGGCGGATGGGGTGGATTGGGGTGGATTCGCGGATGCGTGAATCCTATTGATCCACCTCATCTGTGTCATCTGTGTTCTATTCCCGCTTGCTCGCAATGAGAATCAACCGCTCGCTGTCGCTGCTGTATGCAGAGCCATTCCAGTCCCCGTAAATCGCCTCTGGCGCGAAACCCGCCTTGTCCAGCAGCAGCTCTGCCTCGAACCGCCACACGTAGCGCAGGTCGAACCCGGCCACCGTGCGCCGGAGTGCGCCGTCCTCCGCGACTTCGTCGTAGATATGGTTCACCGTGACGATCTGATCCGCAGGGTCCGCCACGCGCGTAAGAAACTTCATGACGCGCGCGGGCGGATCGAGCTGCTCCCACGACCGGTCCCACTCCAGCCGCCCATCCATTGCGGCCAGCAGGGCGACGTCCGGGTTGAATACGTCGATCAGCAGTAACCCGCCGGGCATGAGCGCGTCGCGCCAGTGCCGCAGCGCGCGCAACTGGCTGCGCGTATCGGGGAGATGGAGGAAGGTGTTCATCAGGGTGAAGGCGAACGCGTACGGTCCGCCGAGCTT
>JALOOB010000322.1 GCA_025454635.1 Anaerolineae bacterium | reverse complement strand
GCGGTCGGGCCTGCGGTGGTAACTGCCTCCGGCTCGGATGCGGGCGCGACCCCCGCGCAACCCGCGGCCGCAAGCATCAAGACAAAGAGCGCACCTGCTACGAAGAAGGGAAGCCGAAGATTCCTCATCCCGCTTCCTCCTATCAATCATGATTTCGCTGACAGTACGGGGAGGATATACCACAGCCGGCGAAATCATCTTGTTAGGATGGATACAAATATAAATAACATTCTACATTGACAACCTACGCGCAGCTCGCGCAGCCGAGCTGGCGTCAGGCTTCGGAGCCGGTGAGGACCGTGACGATGCCCGCGCTGCCATCGACGCGAATCCGCTGCCCCGTGCGCAGACGAGCCGTCGCGCCGGCAACGCCGACGACTGCCGGGATGCCGTATTCCCGCGCGACGACCGAGCCGTGCGTCATCAGCCCGCCCACCTCGGTGATTAACGCCGCGGCAACGAGGAAGAGCGGCGTCCACGACGGGTCGGTGCCCGGACACACGAGCACGTCGCCCGGCTCAATTCGGGCGGAAGCGGGATGGAATACGACGTTGACGCGCCCCTCGACCACGCCGGGCGAGACCGGGCTGCCGGTGAGGCTCTCAGCCGACTCGTCGGCCGCGCCCGCGGCCGCTTCCCCGTAGAACGCGCGGCCGTCTGACAGCAGCACACGCGGCGTCTGCCGCCGGCGGGCCTCGCGCGCGTCGTTCCGCCGGCGCTCCACCACGCGCGCCTGTATCTCCGACTTTGTTGGCGCGTCCGCCGACTGGAGGTCAATGGCCGCGAGCCGGCGCAGTTCGGTCAGGCGCAGGAAGCAGATGTCCTCGGGCGCCTCGATGAATCCGGCGCGAACGAGGTCCTGCCCCGATTCGAGCAGCGTCTGGCGGACGAGTCCCAGCGCGCGCACGATGGTGAACTTCGGCGTCTCGCGCAGGCCGGCGAGCGCGCGCACTCGGCGCGCGGCCCACCGCGCGCGGGCCGCCCTGATCCGCCCGTGAGGCAAGGCGCGCAGGTCAGACGCGAGCCGCGGAATTGCGGCTTCGGCCGATGCCGCGCTCCGGGCAAATACGGCGTCGGGGGCCCGCTGCGGGTCCGTGATTCCCGCATAGCTCTTAATGGCCTCGAGCACAGGGGTCGGGTCCTCGCGCCAGCGCGGCCGCCCCAGGTCGATCTCACCCGGCCCGCGCGCGCCGTAACGCGCCATGAACTGCCCGATGGCCTCCTGCGCCGCCGGGGGCAGGCGTCCCGCGAGATAATCCGCCGCCAGGGCGCCGCCCGCGCGCTCCGCGAGCGTCCGCGCCGCTGCGTCGTCGGCTTGAATCCGCTGCGCGGTCTGCCAGAGGGCGAGGTCCATCTCCGTCGTAACGTTGTGCGGCAGCCCGCGGGTGACTTCGAGCGCGCGCTGGCGTCCTCCGGGCAGGTCGCGTGTGAGCGCATAGAGGTGGTAGAGCGACGCCATGCCCGGCGCAAAACGGGGGAGCAGCAGCCTGAACATGAAATCCCGAACCGAAGCCGTGATCGCATCGAGCAGCGCGAGCCGGTCGGCGAGGGTGCGCGCTGCGGCGGCAGCCGTAGCAAACTCCGCGAGCTTCGCTTCCACGCCCGCCTCAGCTTCCGCGCGCGACTTGTCCGGCACGATGAGCGTGCGGACGAAGCGCGGCGCGAGCGTCAGGAACGCGGGCGCAAGCCGGCGCATCATGTCCGGGTTGAACCCGCTCGACCGGGGCGCGAGCCGCGGATCGTCCAGCAGCGGCAGCATGGCCGCGCGAATGCCCGGCTCCACCTGGCCGAGCGCCGCGACCGCCAGACGCCTCCCGATCCTGTTGCGCAGCGCGCCCGTGAGGTCGACCCAGAGACGCTCGCCGGCGATGCGCAGCACGCCCTGTGTCTCATGCGTATGGGGGTAGCCAAAGGAACGCCCCATCTGCGCAAAGAGGTGCCGCAACGCGTCCTGCCCGAGCGGCGTGAACGGACCCACCACGCCCTGAAATGCGCCGAACGAGCCCAGCACGCGCAGGTCGTCCGCAGGCAGATCGTCGGACAGCGGGTAGAGCGAAGTGATCGGCCGCGCCTGCACCAGCGCCAGCCGGCCCTCGCCCCATGTCCACTCGATGTCCTGGGGCGCGCCGAATGACGCCTGGACACGAGCGGCCAACGCGGCGAGGTCGAGGATGGCCGCGTCGGGCAGAGCCTGTCGCGACCGGTTTTCCTCCGCGCCCTTTGACCCCAGCCGCTTCTCGATAATCGCGTTGCCGGTCATGTCCACCACGTAGTGATCCGGCTCCACCTGGCCCGCGACGAGCGCCTCGCCCAGCCCCAGCGTCGCGTCAATCACCGTCTCGGAGCGCAGGCCGGTCAGCGGATTGGCGGTGAACAACACGCCTGCGGCCTCCGCAGGGGCCATTGCCTGCGTCACGACGGCCAGCGAGATATCTTTGTGGGAGATGCCGTTGCGCGCCCGGTAGCCGATCGCGCGGCCGGTCCACAGGCTGCCCCAGCAGTCGACCACCGCGGCCAGCAGCGCGTCGACGCCGGAGACGTTCAGGTAGGTGTCCTGTTGTCCGGCGAAGGACAGATCGGGCAGGTCCTCGGCCGTGGCTGAAGAGCGCACGGCCACACAGCCGCCGGCGCCGAACTTCGCTTCGTAGGCGTCGCAAATCTCGTTCGCCAGCTCGCCCGGCATTGCCGCGCGGCGGAACAACTGTCGAATCGCCGCAGATGCCGCGTCGAGCGATTGCGGGTCGGATGGTTCTGCGCGCGAGAGAATACCCGCCAGCGCCGCCCCCAAGTCGTTCGCTTCGAGAAAGGCGTCATAGCCCGCGGTCGTGATAATGAACCCGCCCGGAACGGCGAAGCCGGCGCGGATCAAGCGAGAGAGATTCGCGCCCTTGCCGCCTGAGAGGACGAGGGTGGCGAGCGGGGAATCGAGCGGCAGAACAAACGCTGCGGACACGTGGGCCTCCAAATGGTCGCAAAGAAGGCTGCGCAGACGGCAGGCCTATGCGCGAAGTCGGATTTGCAATTGCGCCGAACCTGTGTTATAACAATATCTAATTGATAACCGTTGCAGGCCGAATACGAATCAGGTCGTTACGCCCCACCAAAAGCACCGCCTTGTTAGTTCTCGCCCGCCGGACAGATCAAGAGAGCACATACACACACAGGAGTTAGTGAGACTAACATGGCAGATCAGACCCTTACTTGTCAGGATTGCGGCGCGACCTTCACCTTCACTGAAAGCGAGCAGGAGTTCTACAACTCCAAGGGCTTCAGCACACCGGGTCGCTGCCCGTCGTGCCGCGCCGCCCGCAAGGCGGCCCGCAACGCTGGTGGTGGCTACAGTGGTGGGAGCAGCTACGGCAGCGGTGGTGGTTACGGCGGCGAGCGCCAGATGTACCCGGCCGTTTGCGCGAGCTGCGGCAAGCAAACCGAAGTTCCGTTCCAGCCCCGTGGCGACCGCCCGGTCTACTGCTCTGACTGCTTCCGCAGCCAGGGTGGCGGCCGCTCCGGCGGCAGCAGCTACGGCGGCGGCGGTTACAGCAGTGGCGGCCGCTCGAGCAGCCGCTCCGGCGGCAGCCGCTCGGACCGCGGTGGGCGCTACTAATCATAGCACCAACCGCTCATAGCTGAGCAACAGCAAGCCAGGCCTCTTCGGGGGCCTGGCTTTTCTTATGCTCTGGCAGAGGGCTTCCAGAAGAGCGCGGGGGATGATGCTAAAGTAGCCATGCTCAATCATTCATTCACGAAGGAGTTCAGCTCATGCCAGTTCGTAATGCTCAGGCAGTGTGGGAAGGCGACCTGCGAGGGGGCCGGGGCCGGATGAAGTTCGGCGGCGGCGCGTTCGAGGGGCAGTACTCATTCTCCTCGCGCTTCGAAGAGGGCTCGGGAACCAACCCGGAGGAATTGATCGCAGCCGCGCACGCAGGCTGCTTCTCGATGGCATTCTCAAGCAACCTGGCGAAGGCGGGCTTCACCCCCACCAGCGTCTCGACCACTGCCAAGGTCCACCTGGAGAAGGTGGGCGAGGGATTTAAGATCACGCGCATTCACCTCGACACGGTCGGGGTTGTGCCGGGGATCGACGAGGCGAAGTTCATGGAGCTGGCGGAAGGCGCGAAGAAGGGCTGCCCGGTGTCGCAGGCGCGAAGAAGGGCTGCCCGGTGTCGCAGCTGCTGGCGGCGGCCGAAATTACGCTTGACGCGCGGCTGGAAAAGTAACGCCGCGGCGAGTGGCGATTGGAGATTGAAGATTGCAGATGGAAGATTGAAGATGGATCGGGGTTGCCCCCGGTCATCTGTAATCTTCAATCTGCAATTTGCAATCTTCATTCTTGCATTCGCTGACCGCTTGTATCCCCCCGGCGTCCCGCGGCATCGAACAATAACTGGGGTCTCATGCAACTAAAGGTACTTACATTCAACACCTGGGGTGTGCCGCTTTTCTCGCGGGATCGGGCCGCGCGCATGCGC
>JALOOB010000321.1 GCA_025454635.1 Anaerolineae bacterium | reverse complement strand
GCGGCCTGTGGACCCTGCTCGTCAGCCTCGCCCTGCTGCGCTCCGCGGCGTTCCCCCGCGCGCTCGGCTATCTCGGCATCGTCGTCGGCATCGCGGGCCCGCTCACCGCCATCCCGGCCATCTTCATGCCTGCCGTTGCGCTCTATGCGCTCGGCCACTGCGCCTGGTGGACCTGGCTCGCCGTCAAGTTGCTGCGCGGCCCCCGCGTTGCCCCCGCCCCCCGTGAAACGCTGACGCCTAGCCTCAGCGCCCGGTAACACTCGAACAAACGAAAGGAACCGACCATGCTCGCCAACACCGTATCGGCCGCCTTCGAGCGCCGTCGCACGATCCTGTCGACCTTGTGGACCCGACGTCATGCGGCGCTTCGCGGAGGGCTTCGCCGGTGACATCCCGATCACCCAGGGGTTCGTGCTGTTCACCGCCCTGCTGATGCAGACCGCCATCATCATGGTGCCCCTCTCCCGCGTCCTGCCCTACCGCGCCAACCGGGCGGCCAACATCCTCGCCGCCGCGTTCCACACGCTGTTCGTCGTCTGGTCGCTCGTCGGCGGGCCGGTCAACTGGTTCTACGTGATGTTCGTCGCCGTCGAAGCCGCAACGACGCTCTTCATCGTGGGCTATGCCTGGAAGTGGCCCGCGCCTCGCGCCGAGCCGGCCATGACCGCCCGCGCCGAGCAATACGAGACCGCGCGCTAAGCGCAACTATCCCGATTGTGTCGGGTCACAACAGCATGCGCCACGGAGGACGCAGAGATAAGCGCAGGCAGTTTGACGAGGCAGGCGAACGCTTCTCGTCTTCTCCCAAGATCCTCTGCGCCCTCTGTGACCTCTACGGCAAGCGTCTGTCAGCATCCCGCATACTCGATGCGGTTGCGCTCACGCACACGCCACAGCTAATGGCGCTGATGCGCAGCGCAGAAGGGGCGAGGTGAACCATGACCGGCGAACACGGCCACAGCACCTCGCCCCTTCCCGCGCCCATTCTCTACCAGATCAAGCTAAGCGGCGCGCTCTCCCCCGATTGGGCCGCCTGGTTCGACGGCATGGCTCTCACCGTCGACCCCGCCGGCGACACCCTCCTCACCGGCCCCGTCGTCGACCAATCCGCGCTACACGGCCTCCTCCGCCGCATCCGCGACACCGGCCTCACGCTGCTCGCGCTCAACGCCATCGAAACCGGCGCATAGACGGTTCCCCGCCAGCGCCAACGCCCACGCCAGCGCCTACTAGGTAGGCGTAGGCGCTCCTACATCCGCACCAGCAGGAACGCCGCCGCCTGGTCCAGCGCGCGCCCCGCCTCCGGCACAAACCCCGGCAGCCAGATCATCCACGCATGATACTGGTGCGGATACTCGAACAGCGTCACCGCCGCGCCCTCCACCCGCCCCTTCTCCGCCAGCCGCCGCGCGTCCGGCAGCAGCATGTCTTCCGACCCGGCAAACACCGCCATCGGCGGCAGCCCGCGCAGCGACCCGAACAGCGGGCTCACGCGCGGGTCCGTGGGCGGCAGTTCCCCCGCCCACAGCGACCCCGCCCGCCGCAGATAGTCGATAGACAAAATGCGATCCCGCGCCTCCAGACCAACCTGGTCAGGGTCGCTGCACGTCACGTCGAGCCACGGCGACAGCAAGACGAGCGCGGAGGGCAGCGCCGCGCCCGCGTCGCGCAGCGTCTGGGCAAGCGCCAGCGCCAGCCCCGCGCCCGCCGACTCGCCGGCCAGCGCGAGCTTCTGCGCGGGCGCTTCATCCACCAGGCGCAGATAAACCTCGCGCGCCAGCGCGTGCGCTTCCTGCCAGTCGTGTTCCGGCGCCGTCGGGTAATCCGGCACAATCACCGTCGCGCCCGTGCGCTCGCTCAGCCGCGCAACCATATTCCACTGCAGCACGCTCATCTTCAAGACGTACGCGCCGCCGTGCAGGTAAAGGATCCGCGCGTCGTTCCTCCGCTTGGAGGGCGTGAGCGTATAAACCACGCGCCCCGCGACGACATCCTCGCGCAGGTCAAAGCGCCGGCGCAGATAGGCCGGCGGCCGTCCCGTCGCAAAGCGGCGATCCATGGCGATCTGCGCGTCGAGCCGGTCATGCCCCCGTTCGTCCGCCGGGAACATCAGCGGCACGGCCACCGCCCGCGCAAACTGGCTCTGCGCGCTGATCCCCAGCCGCCGCGCCGACACCGTCAGCGCGCCCAACCCGACCCCCGCCGCGACCAGCCCAACCCCGGCAAAGATGCCAAACACCGTGCTTGGTTTCCCCATAAGACCTCCCAGCCCTGGCAATAGCCCCATTGTACCATCCAACACAGCTGCGCCCCGTTGCCCCAACAACCCGCACCACCCCGCGCCTCCGCGGTCATTCGCGTATTCGCTCGCGCCGGCTCCGCCGGTGGATTCGTGGTCAGCACTTTCGCGCCCGCGCGAGCCCGCCTCTCCGCGCAGCGACTTTTCTCACAATCACTTTCGTTCAGCTTGACACGAAAAACACAATGTAATATATTCTACACTGTCCCCAAGCTGTCGGAGCCTGTATTCTCCATCCCACCATTCAAAGGGGAAGAAAGGGAAGACATCGCATGAAGAAGGCCTTCATTGTCCCGCTGGCCTTCGCCGCCATCCTGGCCCTCGTGGTCCTGGTGGCGCCAGCCAGCAACGTCGGCAGCAATGCTGCTGCAAGCAGCCTCGCTGCTGCACCCGCTCCGCAGACTGAAGCTCCTGCGTCTGTGGACACCATCGAAACCTGCACCATCTGCCACAAGCGCAGCGGCGCAGAGCACCAGACTTTCTACAACTCCCTCTACCAGGACGGAGTCATCACCGTCACCGACGTCGCCTACACCAAGGGCGCCGCCGGAGCGAGCACGGTGAGCTTCAAGCTGCTCAAAAATGGGCAGCCCGTCAACCCGAAGGACATGGACGCTCTCAATATTTACTGGGCGCCCTACGCCGACGGCAAATTCCAGTTCGAGCCGGCCCGCGATCGCCTCTCCCTCAAGGGCAAGGTCGCGGACGATGGCAAGGGCACCGTCACCAGCACGCTGGCCGGCCTGCCCGAGGCCGACCAGAAGTTCGTGGATGCCACCGACCTGAGCAAGACCCCGGGCGTCGTGGTCATTTACGGCCGCGACGGCACGATTAAGCGCATCCCCGACACCCGCGTCGACCAGGCCATGTATCCCTTCATCGGCATGCTGACCACCGGCGCCGTGGATTACGCATCGACCGCCAACGACTCCGGCTGCGTCAAGTGCCACACTGACCCGTACCTCAAGCATGGGTACATCTACGCCCAGGTCAACGGCGACGAAAAGACCGACTTCGTCACCTGCAAGGTCTGCCACCTGGACAACGGCGAGGGCGGCCACTTCGAGTGGCAGCTCCTGGTCAACGACCCCGTCAAGGCCGCCGAGTTCCTGGCCGCCGGCGAGGAAGAGGGCCTGAAGCTGCTCTCCGAAGACGAGCTCAAGCTGTACGCGTACAACCCGTCCGTGATGAACGACGTCCACATGTCGCACGCGATGGAGTTCCCCTACCCGCAGTCGATGAGCAATTGCGCCACCTGCCACGAGGGCAAGCTCGACCAGATCCTGACGGACGCGAACTTCACGGCCGCCACCTGCAAGAGCTGCCATCCGACTGTTGGCGCGAAGGCTGAGGCCGCGGAAGGCGAAGAGCCGGCTTGGGACACCACCGGGCTCGCGTTGAATACGGTCATCGGCGAGAAACACCCGCCCATCGACTGGCTGAACCCGATGGACTGCACCACCTGCCACAAGGCGGGCGGCGTGGCCCCGGACTTCAAGGCGATTCACCCCGGCTACGACACGCGCGTCTACAACGAAGCTGGCGTCCGCTACTCTGATGCCATCTCCGTCACCATCGGCGCCGCAACCTTCGCCAACAACAAGCTCACGGTTGACTTCAGCGCCGGCGCGACGAAGGACGTCACCGACGTCGACGTGACCAAGAACATGACCCCTACCGTCATCGTCAGCCTCTACGGCTGGGACACGCGTGACTTCCTCGTGGGCGGCCATGAGCGCCTTGTCGACGACAACAAGGACGGCACGATCGACCGCAACGACCAGCGCGCGCTGGAGGCCGACTTCGGCGCCGAGACCCCGAACCCGCGCGTGAAGTTCCTGTCGGGCGAGGACGGCAAGTGGAAGGTCGAGTTCGACCTGACCGGCCAGGCTGAGTTGATCAAGAACGGCTCGGTCAAGCGCCTTGAGTTCGGCGTCCTGCCCGCAACGTTCAACAACGACGGCGTCGAAGTCGCAGTCAACGCGGTCACCAAGACGTTCGACCTTGGCGATGCTGCGTGGGATGATGCGGCCTTCAAGCCGATCGCGGACGCGGCGAAATGCGAAAGCTGCCACGGCGCGCTGGCCGTCGGTTTCCATGAGCCCCACTACGGCGGCTCCGTGGTCGCCTGCCGCATGTGCCACATCACCAAGAGCGGCGGCTCGCACCTCGAAATGCAGTCGCGCGCGCTCGACAGCTACGTCCATGCCATCCATGCGATGCAGCCGTTCGACACCGGCGCGATCAACTTCGACGACCCG
>JALOOB010000320.1 GCA_025454635.1 Anaerolineae bacterium | reverse complement strand
CCGCGCACGGCGAGCGCGGCGCTGATCGTCGCAGTGACCTATGCGCCGTTTGCGGCTGCGGCGGCAGGCGCGCTGGTCGTCCACCGGCGCACCCGCGCACAGGTGGCGCCCGGCGCGCTGCCCGAACCGTATGCCTCCCCTATATCGCCAACCCCTTGAACTGGCTTCAAACAGGTGATCGAAAAAGCCGAGCTGCCAAGCAGCTCGGCCTGCGCACCTTGTGAGCCGATTTCCCCATCGCCGGTCACGAGCGCTTTGCCCGCGTCACGGATGGCGCCGAGGCAGTGGGCGATTACGAAGCTCGTGTCCCGCCTAATTCAACTGCGCCTCGCGCGCTTGCTGTTCGCGCTCCGCTTTCTCGGTCACCGACAGGAACCCGCCGAAGAGGCGGTATTCGTCCATGCGGCAGGAGTTGATGAACTTGCCGTCGTAGATGGTGATGTCGGGGCAGGAGTCACACATGTCCGCGCGGCCGTCGCCTTGCAGGTCGGGCGCCTGGATGATGCCGATGCTTTGCACGTAGACCGGCTTGAGCAGGCGAGTGGGGTGCCGGACAAGGTCGCCCATGCGGCGGGTGAGCGCCTTGCGCACGTGCCCATCGAAGGGCGCCATGAGGAAGGACCAGCCGCCGACGTTCGCCTCGGAGAGGTAGGCGAGGTAGCGGCCCTTGAGCAGGTGATGGCCGGCCTGCGCCACCTCCATCGTCTGCTTGCCGATCGCGCCGTACATTTTGCCCTTGGCGCCGATGACCGCGCCAGCGAGCCACTTGAAGGAGTCGTGCTTGACGGTGCCGCCGAGATAGCCGGACGCGTCATATTCCGGGCAGACCTCCTGCAACAACTCGTAGACTTCGGGGGAAGTCACGAACTCCTCGTCGAAGTGCTCTTTGACGTAGCTCAACTTGCTGAGGTCGACCTGATGGTCGGCCGCATCGCTTGCGGTGTGCTCGTCGAGCTTGGCGGTGCGATAGGTGATGAAGACGAGACCTTGCACGCGGTCGATGTTCTTCTGCCCCCACGCGAGCACGTCGGGGATCTCCTTAAAGGTCGACGGGTAGACGGTGGAGTTGAAGATGACGTACAGGCCCTTCTCCGCGTGGACCATGTCGGCGAAGCGCTGGCGCAGCTCATTAAGCTCGCCTTCGTTCTTGCCCTTCCACTTGGGCCGGTTCTGATGGCTGTCGACGTGGATGGTGAAGCCGGAGAGGCCGGCCTTCTTGAGTTCCTTGAGAATCTTGGGCTCCAGCGCGACGCCGTTGGTGAGGACGACGGGCTTGATGCCTTGCTCGTGGATGAAGGCGACGAGGTCGACGATGTGGGGGTAGATGAGCGGCTCGCCGCCCGCGATAGAGACGTTGTCGGGGTTGCGCCACCGCTTGAACATCAGGACTTCTTCCTTGACCTGTTCGAGCGTCTTGTGGCCGGTCATGTGCTGGCGGTAGCAGCCTTCGCAGTAGATATTGCAAATGTCGGTGACTTCCAGCCAGGCAATGGGGTTGTCGTTGAGCGACCAGGGAAAACGATAGAGCTGGCGTTTATCGAGCGTCATGAGTGCCTCCGAAGTATGCTGGATGAGGGCAGTTGCCGGGTCAATGGTGACGGGGCTAAGGGCGCGCGCTCACGCACCGAAACATTGCGCAATATACCTCAAAGCGGCGGGAGGGGCAAAGATCGCGCGCCGACGGCGCGCATATGCGCCTGCCAATGCTGTCGTTACAGGCTGAATGGCGTGAGCAGGAAGCGGAGCGGGAGCGCCACGCGTTCCCGCCAGGCGCGTTCGGAGTGATCCGCGCCGGGGAACTTTTCCGTGAGCCAGTCGACCCCGCGCGTGTAGCCCGCGGTTTCGAGATGGTGATCCATTCGCTGCTGGAACGGCTCGTAGGCTGCGTCGACTGTTTCCGTGCCGTAATCGAAGTAGAGCCTGTGGCGGCCGGGCGGGGGCAGGGCCGCGGCCATCGCGTCGACCAGGTCGTCGCCGGCGGCGGGCCAGTGGGTGGAGACGCAGCCCGCTGCGCCAAACACGTGGGGGTATTCCTCAAGCGCATAGAGCGAAATGAGGCCGCCCATGCTGGAGCCCATGACGGATGTGTGGCCGCGGTCGGGAAGAGTGCGGTACATGTTGTCGACGAAGGGCTTGACTTCCTCGACCAGGAATCGGAGGTAGGCGTCCGAGTAGGGCACGCCGCGCAGCCGGGAGACGAAAAGCGCGCGGAGCCGCTGCTTCAGGCTGCGGCGAACAAACTTTTCCGGCATGTACTCGCGCCAGCGGTTCTCGCCCGTGTTCCACACGCCGACGACGATCGCGCCCGGCAGCCCCTCGCGCATCAGCTCGGTCAGCGCCTCGTCGATGCCCCAGTCGACGCCGCTGTACGACGTCGCGCAGTCAAAGAGGTTCTGCCCGTCGTGCATATAGATCACGGGGTAGCGCGTCTCGTCGTCGTAACCGGGCGGCAGCCAGACGTCGACCTTGCGCGACTGGACGTATTGCGAGAGGAACGGGTCGTGGCGGCGGATCGGCATGGTCGGCAACGCACCCCTAGACAGCCTCGTAATTCTTGCGGCGATTATCTCACGACTTACGGCGGGCGTATAATCGCATGGTTCCGACTTCACCTCAGAGGCGATCCCCTATGACCCACAAGATTCGCTGGACGCTGGAGAAAATCACGCAGCGGCTTGCGCTGATCGAGCCGCTGGTTTACCGGCGCAGCATCGCGCTGGCGCCGCTCCGCTTCCGCCAACTGCCCGGACCCGCGGCCGCGCCGCCTGTCGCGCCCGACGTGGACGACTCCGACTGGCCCGCAATCGAGGCGGGCGCATGGTGGGCCGGACCGGACGTTAACTTCGTCCTGCGCGGCGCGTTCGACGTTCCGTCCGACTGGCCGGAGGGGCCGCTCGCGCTGCGGCTGCCGCTCGGCGCGCGCAACGACTTCGGCCTGCCCGAAGCATTGATCTACATCGACGGCGAGCCGTGGGCGACGGTCGACCGGCATCACGTCGAGTTTTGGTTGCCCGCCTCGCTGCGCGATGGGCGGCGACATGCGCTCGCGCTGCACGGTTGGAGCGGGCTGGACGCGGCCGTGATGTACCGCGATACGCCGCAGTTGCTCATGGGGCGGTGCGAGGTGGTCCAGCCGGACGCGGCGACGGCGGACTTCGTCGCCACGACGCGGGTGGCGCTGAACGCGGCAAAGGCGCTCGACGCCAATGCGCCCGCGCGCGGCAACCTTCTCAACGCGCTGGACGATGCGTTCAAGCTGCTGGACACGCGCGAGCCGCTTGGCGAGGGGTTTTACGCGAGCGTTCCTGAGGCGCTGCGCGCGCTGAAGGAGGGGATTGCGCGGGCGGGCGATCCGCTGGAGGTGCGGTTGACCGCGACGGGCCACGCGCACATCGACACGGCGTGGCTGTGGACGCTCGACCAGACGCGGCGCAAGGTGGGGCGGACATGGCACACCGCGCTGCGGCTCATGGAGCGTTATCCCGACTTCCATTTCACGCAGAGCCAGCCGCAGCTATACGCGTTCGCGGCCGAGGACTATCCGGCCTTGTTCGAGGCGATCACCGCGCGGGTGGCGGAGGGGCGGTGGGAGCCCATCGGCGGGATGTGGGTCGAGGCGGACTGCAACATCAGCGGGCCGGAGTCGCTGGCGCGGCAGTTCCTGCTGGGGCGGACGTTTTTCCGCGAGCATTTCGGCCGCAGCGCGGAGTCGCCCGTGCTGTGGCTGCCGGACGTGTTCGGGTACTCGTGGGCGCTGCCGCAACTCATCAAGCAGGCGGGGCTCGACTACTTCTTTACCATCAAGATCGGGTGGAACCAGTATAACCGGCTGCCGTACGACTCGTTCTGGTGGCAGGGAATCGACGGGACGCGCGTGCTGACGCACTTTAGCACGACGACGGACGAAGACGGGCAGATCATGAGCACGTACAATGCTCAGGCGCGGCCGGAGGATGCGCTGCGCACGTGGACGCACTTCCAGCAGAAGGAGCAGCAGTCCGAGGTGTTCATGGCGTTCGGCTACGGCGACGGCGGCGGCGGGCCGACTGCGGAAATGGCCGAGAACCTCGAACGACTGAAGGCGTTCCCCGGCATGCCACAGGTGCGGCAGCGGGGCGCGGGGGATTTCTTCCGCGACCTGGAGCGCGAGTCGGGCGCGAAGCTGCCGACGTGGAACGGCGAGCTGGCGACGGTCGATCCGGGCTACCGCTATCCTGCCGAGGCGTTCGCGGAGGCGTGGCGGCTGGTGTGCCTCAACCAGTTCCACGACATCATCCCCGGCAGCAGCATCGGCGCGGTGTACGCGGAGTCGCTGGCGCAGTACGCGGAGGTGCGGCGCATCGCGGAGGCCGCGCGGGACGCGGCGCTGGACGCGCTGGCGAACCCGACGGGTTTCGCGCGGCGCGATCTGGCGTGGTGGCCGGCCCAGATTACGCGTAGCGAGCGCCTCGTCGGGGTGGACGGGACGAGCGTGAGCGCATTTGCCTCTGATGGGGGCACGTGGATCCTTGCCGGCGAACTGCCACCGTACAGCATCACCTCGCTGCGCCGGGTGTATTTTGAGGACGCGCCTGCGCCCGCGCCGGTCGACGAACTGACCGTGACGCCGAAACTGCTCGAAAACGAGATGCTGCGGGTGGAACTGAACGCGACGGGCGCGCGGGCCGCGACGCGCTGCCGCCGGGCGCGGTGGCGAACCAGTTCCAGGCGTTCGAGGACCGGCCGTTGAACTGGGACGCGTGGGACATCGACGTCTATTACGACGACCGGATGTGGACGGCGGAGCCGGCGGAGTCGGTGCGGGTGGTCGAGTTCGGGCGCCTGCGGGCAACGGTGGAGATCGAGCGGCGCATCCTCAACAGCCGGTACACGCAGCGCATCTCGCTGAGCGCGGGTAGCGCGCGCCTGGACTTCGACACGCGTATCGACTGGCGGGAGCGACACACGCTGCTCAAGGTCGCATTCCCGGTCGAGATCCTTGCGCCGACCGCGACGTATGAGATCCAGTACGGCGCGGTGGAGCGGCCGACGCACCGCAACACAAGCTGGGACTGGGCGCGGTTTGAGACGGTCGCGCAGAAGTGGGCCGACCTGAGCGAGGGCGGCTACGGGGTGAGCCTGCTGAACGACTGCAAGTACGGGCATGACATCAGGGACAACGTGATCCGGCTGACGCTGCTGCGGAGCCCGACGCTGCCCGACCGCGAGGCGGACCAGGGCGAGCACCGCTTTGCGTACAGCCTGCTGCCGCACGCGGGCGGGTGGCAAGAGGCGACGCAGAGGGAAGCGTACGCGCTGAATGACCCGATTATTGCGGTGAGCGGCGCGGGCGGGAAGGCGCGCGCGTTGCCGCCACTGGCGCGATGCGACAGTCTGAACGTCATTATCGAGACGGTGAAGCGGGCGGAGGATGGGAACGGGCTGATCGTCCGGCTGTACGAGGGGCAGCGGAAGCGCGGCGTCGCGCGGTTGGCGATGGGGTTCCCGGTGCGCGAGGCGCGACTGACGAACCTGCTGGAGGAGGATGGGGAGGCGCTGCGGGTGGAGGGGAACGTAGTGGAGCTGGCGCTGCGGCCGTATCAGATCGCGACGGTGAGGGTGGTGGCAGGGTAACCGGCGCGTGGGTGAAGTTTGGGCGCCTGCGCCGCCGGCGGCGCAGGCGCCCA